>NZ_JBHXSA010000011.1:0-27777 GCF_042716475.1 Streptomyces sp. NPDC058671
GCCCTGTGGGCGGCGGCCGCTCCCGTGTCCTCCGTGGCCGCCGTCGTCTCACGCGGTGGCCGCCCCGACCTCGCGGCCGATCACCTGGCCCAGGTCAGGGCTCCGACGCTGCTCATCGTGGGAGGCGGGGACGCGCTGGTCCTCGACCTCAACCGACGGGCCGGGGCCCGGCTGCGGTGCGAGAACCGGCTGGCCGTCGTGGCCGGTGCCACCCATCTGTTCGAGGAGCCGGGTGCCCTGGAGGAGGTGGCGGAGCTCGCCGCCGCCTGGTTCACCCGGCACTTCCGGGATCAGTAGGGGCCGTTGACGTTGTCGATGGAGCCGTAACGGTCGGCCGCGTAGTTGCAGGCGGCGGTGATGTTGGCGACCGGGTCGTAGAGGTCCGTGGACGTGCCCGGCACGTGGTAGGCGTCGAAGGTCGGCTGGATCACCTGGAGGAGGCCCTTGGAGGGGGTCCCTGCCACCGCGTTGGAGTCCCAGTTGTTGATCGCCCGGGGGTTGCCGGACGACTCGCGCATGATGTTGCGCAGGATCCCGTCGTAGGAACCGGGGATGCCGCGCTGGGCCATGATGTCCAGCGACTCCCGGATCCAGCCGTCGAGGTTGTTGGTGTACTGGACGGCGGCGGCCGGGGCGGCCTTGACGGGAGCGGCCTGCGCCGCGGAGGCGCCCGGGGCGGCCTTCGCTACGGCCGGGGCGGCCGCGCGGCGCTCGGAGCGGCTCGCCCGATCGGTCGAACCGGTCTTCTTCTGTGCGGGGGTGGCCTTCGCCGAATCCCGACCGAGCGTCAGTTCAAGGCCCGGACGGATAAGTGACGGGTTGTCACCCACCGTGCTCCGGTTGGTCTGATAAAGGGCCTTCCAGCCGCCCTGAATTCCCTTCTTCTGGGCGATCAAAGAAAGCGAGTCACCGCTGACGACCGTATAGGTGCGGGCCCCGGCGGGGGCGGCGGGAGCCTTGGCCGCGGCCGGTGCGGCGGCGGGAGCGACGAGGGCGGCGGCGGGGAGGGCGGCGAGTTCCGGGGCTCCGGAGACGGCCGCGGCGCCGGCTGTGGCGGGGGTGATCAGCGGGAGGGCCAGGGCGGCCCCACCCGTTCCGACCAGGGCGAGTCCACGCGAGACCGCGTGGCGTCGGGGGCGGCGGTGCTTACCGTGTGCAGGCATGGGGGTTTCCTCTCCGGCGCCTGCGGGGTGAGCTGTCGGGTTCGGACTGGAGATGTCCGGCCGCGCGCACGCGGCTTCACCCCGAGCCGATCCGGAATCCGGGTCGGCGTATTCGTGGGTCCCCCGCTCCTGCCGTCGGGTGAAAAGGAGGTATTCCGAGCGGTGGCAGGATTCGGCGATCCGCTCGAATGGAGGTGACCGTAGGCCAGTGATGCCGAAAAGGACAAGGGGAGCGGTGACGTGTTCCCGGTGAAAGGATCACGGAATTCACCGAATTCAAGATCGACCGTTCTTCCCGCCCGCCGAACTTCCTTGCGGGGCCCGGCTCGCGTCGGCCTGGGAGGCGGGGGAGCGACCGGGAAAGTGAGTCGCGTCACCAGGGATCTATTGTCCGAATTTGCGCCTTAATTCTGATAGTGGGGAAGTTCTCCGGAAAGGGGGTGTCGACCGAAGGGGCACTCAAGGGCATAACGCGCAAAGCCGACATTCGTCATGAAGGATGGTGCCCCCGACCGAGGAGCCGCACGGATGTCCCCCTCCGCCGCCCTGATCAGCCCCGACACCCTCGACCGCGAAGCCGCCGCCCTCTACGAGAGCGCCACCTGGCAGCGGATCGTCACGGACTGGACCGTCTCCCCGTCGCCCGCGGACCCACCCGTCCCCGCACCCGGCGCCGCGCCGGACCCCGAGAGGTGGCGGGCTCTGCTCTCCCTGCCGGTGGACCGCCTCGTCGCCGACGCCCTTGACGCACTGCCGCCGCCCCTTCCCGTCGAACGCCGACTCCCGGGCCGGATCGGCGCCCTGCTGCCCGACCGGTTGCACGTCTGGCGCCGCATCGGCCAGCCCGAACTGCGCCCCTCGGTCCACCTCGGCTACGCGCGCCTCGTCCTGACGGAGTGGGGCTGGCAGAACGCCCCGTACAGGCTGCGGGACGCGCGGGGAGCCCGATGCGTCTGCGGCGCCCTGCTCGCCGCGCACCGCCTCGGCTACGGCAGCGAGACCACGATGAACGAGGCGGCCGCCTGGATCATGGCCGAACTGCGGTCGCGAGGATGGCGGGAGCTGATCGGGCCCTGGAACCGGGCACCCGGCCGTACCGCCGCCGACGCCCTCGCCCTCCTCGACGCCGCGATCCGCCGCGCCGCGCACGCCGGCCGCTGACCGCCACCCGCCGTGCGGCTGAGGGGCGACCGCGAGACCGCCGCCCGGCCCCGTTCTTTCACACCTGCCGGAGCGCCGTGAGGAGCCCCCGTACGGCGGGCAGGCTGAGCGAGGACTCCCGTACCGCCGCGTGGATCGCGCGGACCGGCTCCGGGCCCCGGACCTTGCGGACGACCACGTTCGGGTGGCGGCTGCCCAGGCCGGTCAAGGGGATCAGGCTGACCCCCAGACCAGCCGCGACGAAGCCCTGCGCGGTGGCGTACTCCTCGCACTCCACCGCGATGTCCGGGGTGAACCCCGCCGCCGCGCAGGCGTCCATGACCGCGTCGAGGCACGGGCCGGGGCGCTCGCTGCCGACCCAGGGTTCGGCGGCCAGTTCGGCCAGGTCCACGGCGGCGCGGCGGACGGCGAGCGGGTGGCCCTTGGGCAGCACGGCCCGGTAGGGGTCGTCGAGCAGATGGACGAGCCGGAGCCCGTCGCCCGGAGTGCCGGAGCCACCGCTCCGGGGACGTACGACCAGGGTGAGGTCCGCGTCCTCGTCGGGTACTCCGTCGGCGATCCTCAACTCGACGCGTACGCCCGGGTGCTCGACGCGGAAACGGGCCAGGGCGGGCGCGACGAGATCCGCCCCGGCCGTCGCGAAGTAGTGGACCGAGATCCGACCGGTGCGGCCCGCCCGCAGATCGGCCAGCGCGGTCTCGGCCTCCGCGACCTGACGACCGATGACGGCGGCGTGCTCGGTGAGCAGCCGCCCGGCGGCGGTCGGCCGCACGCCCCGGCCGAACCGTTCGAGCAGCGCGATACCGGCCTCCTTCTCCAGGACACCGATCTGCTGACTCACGGCGGACGGCGTGTAACCCAGGTGCGCGGCCGCGGCGGTGACGGAACCACTGCTCACCACGGCCCGGAGCACCTGCAGACGTCTCACATCCAGCATGTAGCACAGCTTAACGCTGGATACACGAACCATCGCTTGTCCTGTCGGACGGGGTGCAGGACCGTGAGGACATGACATCGGCGATACGCATGGGCGTGCTGGCCCTCCTCTGGGGCTCGGGCTTCCTCTGGATCAAGATCTCCCTCAACGAGGGCCTCACCCCGGGATGGATCACCTTCGTCCGCTGCCTGCTCGGCGCGGCGGTGCTCCTCGCGCTCGCCTACGGGGCGGGACAGCGGCTGCCCCGGGACCGGGCCACCTGGGGACGGCTCGTCGTCGCCGCCTTCTTCTGCAACGCGCTGCCGTTCCTGCTCTTCTCGATCGGCGAGCAGACCGTGGACAGCGGGGTCGCGGGCGTCCTCAACGCCACCACCCCGCTCTGGTCGCTCGTCATCGGCCTCGCCCTGCGCACCGAGGGTCCCCTGCGCGCCGCCCGATCGGCCGGCCTCGTGCTCGGCTTCGCCGGCGTCCTGCTGATCTTCGCGCCCTGGAGCCACGGCTCCGGCCTGATGAGCTGGGGCGCCCTCGCGCTCCTCGGCGCCTCCGCCAGCTACGCCGTGGCCTTCGCGTACATGGCCCGCCACCTCACCGGCCGGGGCACCGCGCCGCTGGCGCTGTCCGCCGCGCAACTCCTCACGGCGACCGGCCTGAGCACGCCCGCCCTCGCGGTCGGCGGGTCGGCGACGGTGACCTGGGCGGGGATCCTCGCCGTCGTCGTCCTCGGGATCTTCGCCACCGGCCTCACGTTCCACCTGAACTACCGGATGATCGCCGACGAGGGCCCGACCGCCGCCGCCACGGTCGGCTACCTGCTGCCGGTGGTCTCCGTGACCCTCGGCGCGGTGGTCCTCGGCGAGCCGCTGACGGCCCGGGTGGTGGCGGGCATGGCGGTCGTCCTGGTGGGGGTGGCCCTGACGAGGGCGGGTACCCGCCCCGCCCGCCCGCTGCCCCCCGCCGGTTCCTACTCGCTGCGCTCGACGACGAAGAGGGGGATCTCCCGCTCGGTCGTGCGCTGGTAGTCCGCGTAGTCGGGGAACGCGGCGACGGCCCGCTCCCACCAGACCTGGCGTTCCTCGCCCGTGACCAGACGGGCCTTCATGTCCCACGCGCGCGTGCCGTCGCGGAGCTCCACGAGCGGCGAGGCGACGACATTGTGGTACCAGACGGGGTGCTTCACCGCTCCGCCGTTCGAGGCGACGAGCGCGTACGCCCCCTCGTGCTCGACGCGCATGAGCGGGGTCTTGCGGAGCTTGCCGCTCTTCGCGCCGACCGTCGTGACCAGGACGACGGGCAGGCCGCGCATGGTCGTGCCCTGGGTGCCGCCGGACGATTCGTACAGCTCGACCTGGTCACGGACCCACGTCGAGGGGCTGGGCTCGTACTCGCCTTCGAGGGGCATGGGGATCCTTCCGGGGATGTGCGGGGGCACCGGCCGACGGCCGCGTCCCCCGAGACGCTATCGGACGTGTCGCCAGGGGGCGGGACCCCGGTCGTCAGTGCCGACTCCTAGGGTGGCTCCTGGCAGAACGAGTGGCGACACAGGGAGAGCAATCGGCATGCGGGAGTTGTTCCTCACCGACCACGAGGCGTACATCCGGTGGATCGACCTCCCCGGAGACGGGCCCGTGCGCGTGTTCGTCCACGGCCTCGGGTGCACGGGAGCGTCGGACTTCGCCCACATCGCCACGCACCCAGCCCTCGGCGGCGGCCGGGCGCTGCTCGTGGACCTTCTCGGCCACGGGCTGAGCGACCGGCCCGCCGGCTTCGACTACCGCATGGAGTCCCAGGCCGGTGCGGTGGCCGCCGTCCTGGACCACCTCGGTCTCTCAGGCGTGGACCTGGTCGGGCACTCCATGGGCGGTGCCGTCACCATCCATCTCGCGGCGGCACGCCCGGACCTCGTTGCCCGGCTCGTGGTGGCGGAGCCGAACCTGTACGCGGGCGGTGGCGCGTTCAGCTCCCCGGTGGCCGCCCAGGACGAGGACACGTTCGTGGCGTCGGGGTTCGCCCGGATGCTGGCCGTGGCCCGCCGCGCCGACTACGCCGCCCGGCTGCGTCTCGCCGACCCGCGCGCCGTCCACCGCAGCGCGACGGCCCTCGTCGAGGGCGGCGCGCCCGCGCCGGGTGACCTCCTCGCCGCTCTCCCGCTGCCCCGGACCTTCCTGGTGGGCGAGTTCAGCCGGCCCGACCCCGACGCGGAGAAGGCGGCGGGATTCGGTGTCCCGGTGATCGAGGTCCCCGGCGCCGGTCACAACCTGATGCTGGACAACGCGGAGGGATTCGCCACGGCGCTCGCCCGCGCGCTGTCGGACACCCAGGCGCCGTCGCCCGGCCACGACGGCGCCTGACGGGGCCGGAGGCCAGCCGTACCCGTGGGACGTGCCGGCCCGCCCTTCCCCGCCCCGCCCACCCCTTCCAGGAGCTTCAGGTGCCCAGCCTCACGTACGACGACATCACCACCGCCGCCGACCGGATCGCGGGCCACGTCCGCCCCGTCACGATCACCCGGGCCGAGCCCGGACAAGGCCCGAGCCCCGCCTCCGGTGCGGAGCCGTACACGCTCCACCTCGCCCTGGAACTCATGCAGCACACCGGCTCCTTCAAGGCCCGGGGCGCGCAGAACTTCCTCCTCGCCCATCGGGAGGAGGGCACGCTCCCCGCCGCCGGCGTCACCATCGCCTCCGGCGGCAACGCGGGCCTCGCCTGCGCCTGGGCCGCCCTCCGCCAGGGTGTCCCCGCCACGGTCTTCCTGCCGACCACCGCCCCCCGGCTGAAGGCCGACAAGCTCATCGGCCTGGGCGCCGACGTGCGGCTCGTCGGCACGGAGTACGCCGAAGCGCTCACCGCATGCGACGCGTTCGCGGCCGAGACCGGCGCCCTCGCCTCGCACGCCTACGACCATCCCCTGATCGCCGCCGGGGCCGGCACCCTGCTCGACGAGATCCACGAGCGGATCCCCGGTCTCGACACCGTCGTCGTCTCGGTCGGCGGCGGCGGCCTCTTCGCCGGCGTCGCCACCGCCGCCCGGCACCACGGCATCCGGACCGTCGCCGTCGAACCCGAGGAGTGCCGCGCGCTCGACGCCGCGCTCCGGGCCGGGCGCCCCGTCGACGTGCCGGTCGACTCGGTGGCGGCCGACTCGCTCGGCGCCCGCCGTGTCTCCTCCACCGCCCTGGAGACCGCCCGACACGAGGGGGTCCGCACCGTCCTCGTGCCGGACGCGGAGATCGTCCGCGCCCGCCGGGAGCTGTGGGACGACCGCCGTCTCGCCGTGGAGCACGCCGCCGCCACCGCCCTGGCCGCCCTCACGACCCCGGACCAGCTCGGCCCCACGGACCACGGCTACCGTCCCGCACCGGGGGAGAAGATCTGCGTCGTCCTGTGCGGGGCGAACACCGACCCCACGGACCTCGCCCACCCCACCGCATAGGCGTCGGGAACAGCCCGGCGCCCCGTGGGGGCCGGTGGCGCGACGGGTTCGCACCGTGCGTCAGGATGGGGGCATGACCGAAATTCGTACCCCCCGTCTCATCCTCCGACGCTGGAGCGACGACGACCTCGTCCCCCTGGCCGAGATCAACGCCGACCCCGAGGTCATGCGCTGGATCGGCGACGGTTCGGTCCGCGACCTGGAACAGACCGCCGAGGACATCGAGCGGTACGAGGAGGAGTGGGACGAGGAGGGATTCGGACTCTTCGCCGTCGAGCTCATCGCGTCGGGAGAGCTGATCGGCTTCGCCGGCCTGTCCCTGCCCGAGTTCCTGCCGGAGGTCATGCCGGACGTGGAGATCGGCTGGCGTCTCGGCAGGCCGTTCTGGGGTCAGGGATACGCCTCCGAGGCCGCCCACGCGGTCCTGGAGTTCGCCCTCCAGGACCGCGGGCTCGACCGGGTCGTCGCCATCACGCACATCAGCAACCAGGCCTCCGAGAACGTCATCGCCAAGCTCGGCATGACGGCCGAGCGCGAGACGAACCATCCGGCCTTCGACGTCCCCCTGCGCGTCTACGCGATCGACCTCACGGAATACGAGGCCTGAGCCCCCGAGGCGCCCCCGTCAGGGGCGCGCTCAGTGCCGCTCGGGCAGGTCCCGCTCCGCGGGCGGCGCCGTCAGGTCACCGGCCGAGGGAGAGGCGGCGGCGCGCGAGGACGGCGTGGCCGCGGGCTTCTTGCCGCAGAACGCGGCCTCCAGCGTGCCACCGAGTGCCGTGTTCGCGGCGCCGTGGTTCGAGGTGTTCGCCACGGCGGACAGGCTGCGGCGCCCGTCGCGGGTCGAGAAGGCGTACGTGTAGAAGCCCTGCACGGTGCCCGTGTGCCCGTACACCTGCGCACCGCACGACAGGTCGTAGCGCCGCAGACCGAGCCCGTAGAAACGGGTGTTGGTGGCGTCGGTCGGCGTGACCGTCGTCATCGCCTCCATCATCGCCGGGGACAGCAGCCGGCCCCGCATCAGGGCGCTGGTGAACGTGTTCAGATCGGCGGGGCTGGAGATCACGGCCCCGGCGGACTGCGCCCAGGAGACGGTCTGCTCCGTGGAGTCCACGAGCGCGCCGCCGACCTCGTCGGGGTGCAGATATCCGCGTACGTGCGTGCCCTTGATCCTGGTGTCGGGGTGGACGTACGACGTCTTGCGCAGTTTCAGCGGCTTAAAGATGCGGCGCTCGTACGCGTCGGCCACGGGCCGGCCCGTGGCCTTCTCGATGAGCATGCCGACCACCACGAAGTTGGCGTTCGAGTACTTGTAGGAGACGCCCGGCTCGGTGGTCCGCGGCTCGCTCAGGGAGAGGTCGACGAGTTCCCGGTAGCTGAACACCCGGTTCCGCACGGCTTCGAAGCCCGGCACGGTCTGGGCGAACATCGCGTTCGTGTAGTCGGCCAAGCCGCTGCGGTGCGTCAGCAGATGACGGACCGTGATGCGGTCGTCGGGCAGCAGACCCGGCAGGTAGCTGTTGACCGGCGCGTCGAGCTCCAGCCTGTCCTCCTCCACCAGCTGCAGCAGCACGACCGTGGAGAACGTCTTGCTGACACTGCCGATGCGGAAGCGCGCCTGGATGTCCATGGGCGCGCCCGAGACACGGTCCTGGACGCCGACGGTCCGGCTGCGGACCCCGTCGGGACCGGTGAACCGGGCCATCGCCCCCGGGGCACCGTTGTCCATCGCCGCGTCGAGGGCGGCGACGACGCCGGCCATGTCGGGCCCGGGAACGGCGGGAGTCTCGGCGGCGGTGGGGGAGAGGGGGGCGCTGGGGGCGGCGAACGCGCTGGTGGCGGGAGCGACGCCCGCGGCGAGCGCGGCGATCAGGGTGGCGCTCACGGCCAGGCGTCGGTGTGACGACAGGGGCACGGTGATTCCTCGACTTCTTCCGGATCGTTCGGCACGGCACACGGCTGTGGTGCGCCGCGGGGCACGGGAGGACCGGCCGGGCCTGGCCCCCGGTACCCATGGATCATGAGTGCCAACGTCCGGAATCGGTTCCTGACACGGGGCGCGGGTTACGGAGCCCGCGCTTCCGACTCCTGCGGCCCGCGCGCGAGGAGCCCCTCCACCGGGTGGCGGAGGGGCTCCTCGTGGGGTCGCGACGGGGCCCGGCGGGGGCCCGTCGCCTACTTCAGGACGGCGAGAGCGGCGTCGTAGGTGGGCTCGTCGGAGATCTCGTTCACGAGCTCGGCGTGCAGCACCTTGTCGTTCTCGTCGAGGACGACGACGGCGCGGGCGGTGAGCCCGGCCAGCGGGCCGTCCGCGATCTCCACGCCGTAGTTGGTGTGGAACTCACGGCCGCGGAGCGTCGAGAGGTTCTTCACGTTCTCCAGACCCTCCGCACCGCAGAAGCGTGCCTGGGCGAAGGGCAGGTCGGCGGAGATGCAGAGCACCACCGTGTTCTCCACCTCGGCGGCCTTCTTGTTGAACGTCCGGACGGAGGACGCGCACGTCGGGGTGTCGACGCTCGGGAAGATGTTGAGGACCTTGCGCAGACCCGCGTAGTCCTTCAGCGACTTGTCCGCGAGGCCCTCGGCGACGAGTGCGAAGTCAGGAGCCTGGCTGCCCGGGGCGGGCAGGCTGCCGTTGACCTGTACCGGGTTGCCCTTCAGCGTGACCTGGGCCATGGGAAATCTCCTTCGGGCGGTGTAGATGACAACGGGGGAATCGTACGGCGTGCGGCCCCGCGCACCGGACGTGAGCCGCTCGAACCGTTTGCTCGACTTCCGTGCATGCCCCTTGACGCCCCCTTACCTCACTCCTTAAATCATGCAGTGACGAAGTAGCGCCGTTCGCACTTCCGCTCGGCCTCCCGGGAGGAGCAGGTGTCATGCACATGACACCTAGTCCTCCCTCCCCCCCCCACATCCACAGAAGAGAGAGTCATGCACTCCTCCCGCTCCCCGAGGCGGCCGCTGTTCACCGCCGTGACGGCCCTCGCCCTCGCCGTCGCCGCCGCGGCGCTCGGCCTCGGTCCCACCGGTCCCGCCGCCGCCGTCGAACCCGCCGTCGGGACCGCCGCCGTCACCTTCTCCGACGAGTTCGACGGGGCCGCCGGACGCCCCGTCGACAGCTCGCGGTGGCAGATCGAGACCGGCGACAACGTCAACAACCACGAACGGCAGTACTACACGGCCGGCAGCAGCAACGCCGCGCTCGACGGCCAGGGGCACCTCGTGATCACCGCCCGCAGAGAGAACCCCGGCAACTACCAGTGCTGGTACGGCCGGTGCGAGTACACCTCGGCACGGCTCAACACCGCGGGCAAGTTCACCACCCGGTACGGCCACGTCGAGGCCCGGATGAAGGTGCCCCGCGGCCAGGGCATGTGGCCCGCGTTCTGGATGCTCGGCGAGGACCTCGGGCAGGTCGGCTGGCCCGCCTCCGGCGAGATCGACATCATGGAGAACGTCGGCTTCGAACCGTCCACCGTGCACGGCACCCTGCACGGCCCCGGCTACTCCGGCTCGGGAGGCATCGGCGCCGGCTACACCCTGCCCGGCGGCCAGGCCTTCGCCGACGCCTTCCACACCTTCGCCGTGGACTGGTCGCCCGGCCGTATCACCTGGTCCGTGGACGGGACCGTCTACCAGACCCGTACGCCCGCCGATCTCGGCGGCCGGACCTGGGTCTTCGACAAGCCGTTCTTCCTCATCCTCAACCTCGCCGTCGGCGGCTACTGGCCCGGCGACCCGGACGGCTCGACCGCCTTCCCGCAGCAACTCGTCGTCGACCACGTCCGCGTCACCACCAGCGACGGTCCGGGCGCCGGGGGTCCGATCACCGGCATCGGCGGCGCCTGCGTCGACGTGGCCGGAGCGAACACCGCCAACGGCACCCCCGTGCAGCTCTACGGCTGCAACGGCACCGCGGCCCAGCAGTGGACCGTGGGAACCGACGGAACCGTACGGGCGCTCGGCAAGTGCCTCGACGTCACCTCCGCGGGCACTGCCGACGGCACCCCCGTCCAGCTGTGGGACTGCAACGGCACCGCCGCCCAGCGCTGGACCGCCAACGCCGCCCGGGACCTCGTCAACCCGCAGTCCGGAAAGTGCCTGGACGCCACCGGCAACAGCTCCGCCAACGGCACCCGGCTCCAGATCTGGACCTGCACCGGCGCCGCGAACCAGAAATGGACGGTGACGCGTTGACCGGATGATCAGGTGACGACGAGGTGGGCGGACGTCCCGCCCACCTCGTACACCGTGAGCGGGTGACCGGACCGGGCGGCCCCGCCGCGTACGCTCGACCCCGTGCCGCCCGCCCCCCGCCTCCACCGCGTCGCCGTCCTCGTACTCGAAGGGGCGAAACCGCTCGACGTCGGCATCCCCGCGCAGGTCTTCACGACCCGCGCGAGCATGCCGTACGAGGTACGGGTGTGCGGCGCGGAGCCCGGACCGGTCACCGGCGGCGACGGACTCTCGTACGCCGTCGCGCACGGCCTCGACGCCCTCGCCTGGGCCGACATCGTCTTCGTCCCCGGCTACCGCTTCCCCGACCGCGAGGACCCGCCGCCGGCCGTCGTGGACGCCCTGATCGCCGCCCACGACCGGGGCGCCCGCCTAGCGGCGATCTCCACCGGCGCCTTCGCGCTCGCCGCGACGGGTCTGCTCGACGGCAAGCGCGCCACCACCCACTGGCACTACACCCAGGCCCTCGCGGCGAAACGCCCCCTCGTCCGGGTCGACGAGAACGTCCTCTTCGTCGACGAGGGGAGCGTGCTCACCTCGGCCGGCGCCGCCTCGGGCATCGACCTGTGCCTGCACATCCTGCGCGGCGACCTCGGCGTGGCCGCCGCGAACCACGCCGCCCGCCGGCTCGTCGCCGCCCCGTACCGCAGCGGCGGCCAGGCACAGTACGTGCCGCGCAGCCTGCCCGAGCCGCTCGGCGAGCGGTTCGCCGCCACCCGCGAGTGGGCGCTGCACCGGCTCGGCGAGCCCCTCACCCTCGACACGCTGGCCCAGCACGCGGCCGTCTCGCCGCGCACGTTCTCCCGGCGCTTCGTCGAGGACACCGGGTACACCCCCATGCAGTGGGTGATGCGGGCCCGCGTCGACCTCGCCCGCGAACTCCTGGAACGTTCGGAGCGGAGCGTCGAGCAGATCGCCGCCGACGCCGGGCTCGGCACCGGCGCGAACCTGCGTCTGCACTTCCAGCGCATCCTGGGCACCACACCCAGCGAGTACCGGCGGACCTTCACCAAGGGCGAATAGCGCTCCGCCCACCCCGTGGCGCGATCCTTGCGGACCGTGGCGATCCCGCCTCTGTCGAGACGGGATCCCACGAGCGAACCTGAGGGCGACGCAGAAGGGACACACCTCATGACTCGCATCGCCATCAATGGCTTCGGCCGCATCGGACGCAACGTGCTGCGCGCTCTGCTGGAGCGCGACACCGACCTCGAGGTCGTGGCCGTCAACGACCTGACGGAGCCGAAGGCCCTCGCCCGGCTGCTCGCCTTCGACTCGACCTCCGGCCGCCTCGGCCGCCCGGTGAGCGTCGACGGCGACACCCTCGTCGTCGACGGACGCCGCATCAAGGTCCTCGCCGAGCGCGAGCCGGCGCAGCTTCCGTGGGCCGAGCTCGGCGTCGAGATCGTCCTGGAGGCGACCGGCCGCTTCACGTCGGCCAAGGCCGCCCGTGCCCACATCGACGCCGGTGCCAAGCGCGTGCTCGTCAGCGCGCCCGCCGACGGTGCCGACGTCACCCTCGCGTACGGCGTCAACACCGACGCCTACGACCCGGACCTGCACACGATCGTCTCGAACGCGTCGTGCACCACGAACGCGCTCGCGCCCCTGGCCAAGGTCCTCGACGACCTGGCCGGCATCGAGCACGGCTTCATGACGACGGTCCACGCCTACACGCAGGAGCAGAACCTGCAGGACGGCCCGCACCGCGACCCGCGTCGCGCCCGCGCCGCCGGCGTCAACATCGTGCCGACCTCGACGGGTGCCGCCAAGGCGATCGGCCACGTGCTGCCGAACCTCGACGGCAAGCTGTCGGGCGACTCGATCCGCGTACCGGTCCCGGTCGGCTCGATCGTCGAGCTCAACACCACCGTCGCCCGCGACGTGACCCGCGAGGACGTCCTCGCGGCGTACCGCACGGCGGCCGAGGGCCCGCTCGCCGGTGTCCTGGAGTACTCGGAGGACGCGCTCGTCTCCTCCGACATCACGGGCAACCCGGCCTCGTCGATCTTCGACTCCGAGCTCACCCGCGTCGAGGGCCGCCACATCAAGGTCGTCGCCTGGTACGACAACGAGTGGGGCTTCTCGAACCGCGTGATCGACTCGCTCCAGCTGCTGGCCGGCTGAACCGGCACCGCACCCCCGAGCGCCCCCACCGAACCACGGATTCGGTGGGGGCGGTCGCATGCGCGGCCATCGGCCCCGGGGCTGGTCCGGGGTCCGTCAGCCCGCTGCCCGGTACGCCTCCCTCAGCTTGCCGACCGCGCCCGTCAGGTCGCCCGTGAGCAGGAGATGGTCCGCCTCGGCGAACGGTTTCGCCACGGCCTCGGAGAGGTCCTGGCCGATCTTCTTCTGCACCATCAGCCGCGCCACCGCGACGAGCCTGCGGCCCTCGGGCGAAGCGCCCCGTCCCGCCTTCTGCAGCACCTTGGCGGCGACCCCCACCGCGCGCAGGGCGGGTTCCCCTCCGGACGGAGCCGGGGTGAGCGTCGTCAGCCCCCAGCCGTACGGATACTGCGGGTCGTATCGCCCGTCACCCACGTTGATCGGCAGCTGCGCCTCCGACCTGGGCCAGGTCACCGGGAGCTGTCCGGTGAACGGCCGCCTGCCGTAGAGGACGTCGGCGACACCGCCGCCCTCCGTGCCGGGCAGCCAGGAGGCGACGAGGGCGTCGATGGCCGGCAGCCGGTCGCCGATGAGCTGCGGCCGTCCGGACACGACGAGGACCGCGCAGGGCATCGCCGCGCAGACCGTGTCGACGGCTGCCTTGTCGGCGGGGGTGAGTTCGAGGTCGTTGCCGTTGCCGACGTCGCCGAACCCCTCCGCGTACGGGGTCTCGCCGACCACCACCACACCGACGTCGTAACCGTCGGTCGGCGCGGACGCGTCCTTCGACCAGGCGATCTGGGCGTCCGGCGCTGCCTCGCGCATCCCTTCGAGGATGGTGGTGCCGGTGGTCGTACGACCGGAGGAACCCTGCCAGCTGATGGTCCAGCCGCCGGCCTGGTTGCCGAGGTCGTCGGCGTTCGACCCGGCCACGTACACCTTCTGCGACGGCTTCAGCGGCAGGACCGCGCCCTCGTTCTTCAGGAGCACCTGTGACTTCGCCACGGCCTCCCGCGCCACCGCGCGGTGCTCGGGCGATCCGATCGAGGGCAGGTGCGTCGTGTCCGCGTACGGCTTCTCGAACAGGCCGAGGCGGAACTTCTGGGTGAGGATGCGCGCCACGGCGTCGTCGATCCGCGCGGTGGGGATCCGGTCGGCCCCGACCTCGGCGGTGAGGGTCCTGGTGAACTCCTGGTAGTTCGTCGGCACCATGATCATGTCGAGGCCGGCGTTGACCGAGGTCCGCACGTCGCTGGGGTAGTCGCCGGGGATCTGGTCGATGGCCTGCCAGTCGCTGATGACGAAGCCCTCGAAGCCCATGCGGTCCTTGAGCACCCCGTTGATCATCTCGGCGTTCGCGTGCATCTTCACGGGCCCCTGGTCGTCACCGAGGACGTCCAGGGAGGAGTACGAGGGCATGACCGTGCCGGTGCCGCGCTTCACCGCCTCGGCGAACGGGGCGAGATGGACCGCTTCGAGCTCCGCGCGGGTGACCTCGGTGACGCCCTGGTCGATCGTGTACGAGCCGGTGGTCGAGGAGCCGAAGGTGGTGCCGCCGTCGCCGACGAAGTGCTTGGCGCTGGTGAGGACCTTGTCGTTGCGGTCGAGGTCCTTGCCGTTACGGGCGCCCTGCATGCCGTTGATGACCGTCTCCATGGCGGTCACCAGCGCCGGGTCCTCGCCGAAGGCCTCGTAGGAGCGGCCCCAGCGCTCGTCGCGGGTCACGCACACACAGGGGGCGAAGTCCCAGGGGACTCCGGTGGCCCGCACCTCCTTCGCGGTGACGGCGCCGGTCCTCGCGGCCGTCTCCGGATCGCGGCCCGCGCCGATGCCGATGTTGTGCGGCATGATCGTCGCCCCGATGACGTTGTTGTGCCCGTGCACCGCGTCCACGCCGTAGATCAGCGGGATCTGGAAGCGGGTGGCCTGCGCGCGCAGTTGGTACGCGTCGACCATCGCGGCCCACGCCTCGGGCGTGTTGGGGGTCGGGACCGAGCCGCCGCCGGAGAGCAGCGACCCCAGCGCGTAGCTCGCGATGTCGCCCGGTGCGCGCAGCGCGTTGCGCTCGGCCTGGGTCATCTGCCCGGCCTTCTCCGCGAGGGACATCCGGGACAGCAGGTCCGCGACCCGCTTCCGTACCGGCAGCCTCGTGTCCAGGTACGGCAGACCATGGGCGTTGACCACGACCAACGGGGTCTCCGCGGGCGCCTTCGCGCCCTCGACGGTCAGCCGCAGCGGAACGGTCTCGGCGGACTCGGCGGCGCCGTCCTCGATCGTGGGCACGGTGATCGACCGGGTCGTACCGGAGGGCGTCCCGGCCGGGAACACGACGCTGCCCGTGACGGGACGGTAGTCCTTCCCCGGCTCGGCGCTGCCGCCGCCCTCGGTCTCGTACGTGACGGTGACGGGCTCACCGACCGGCCCGGAGCCGGTGGTGGCCACCGAGACGTCGACCCGGGCGCTGCCGCCCTCGTCGACGGGGTGCACGACGGACTTCGTGACCACCTTGGTGGTGAGGGCCGGCTCCGCCGCGCCGTACAGCTCGACGCCGTCGAGGGCGAACGCCCCCGGCCCGCCGGTCGGCAGGGTGACGGCGTACCCCCACATCCGGTCGAGCCCGAGGACCTGGTCGATACCGCCGACGGGCTGGTAGTCGGTCCGGTAGGTGAACTCGGAGAACGGGATCTCGACGAGGTGCCAGCCCTCCCAGTCGTCGGTGAACGATGTCGTCCACAGCTCCGAGGCCTCGCCGTTCGCTCCGCCGTCCTTGATCTCCAGGGCGATCCGCCTGCCCGAGCCCGGAGGCAGCGGCGCGGTGTTCTGGCCGTACCACCACAACCGGATGCCCTTGTACGCGGTCCAGTCGTGGGCCGGCCGGTCGAAGGCGAAGTCATGGGTGAAGCCGCCCCAGCCGCTGATGTCGTAGCGGCCTTCGAGGACCTTGTCGCCCTCGGGCGCGTCGGCGCGCTCCCTCAGTTCGAGCGTCGGATGCGACTCGGTGGCGTTGCCCCAGGTGAAGAGGCCTTCCGCGGGTGGCGGAGCGAACGGGACCTCACCCTCGAACCGGTCGACGGCTCGGGGCGCGGGTTCCTGGGCGGCGGCACTCGGCAGAGCGCCGGAGAGCAGACCGGTGAGTACGGCGGTCGCGGCGACCACGGCCGCGCTCACCGTCCTCCGGGGACGTGCGGATGGCATGCGGGCTCCTTGGACAGGCAGGGGCCTGTGGGATGGG
This sequence comes from Streptomyces sp. NPDC058671, assembly GCF_042716475.1. Classification (NCBI taxonomy): domain Bacteria; kingdom Bacillati; phylum Actinomycetota; class Actinomycetes; order Kitasatosporales; family Streptomycetaceae; genus Streptomyces; species Streptomyces sp. NPDC058671. Next base: position 16,266 of record NZ_JBHXSA010000011.1, read on the forward strand.
GGCGGGGAAGGGCGTCGGGGGCGGGCGATCAGGCCGGGTTGTGGGTCCACTTCTGGTTGGCCCCGCCGGTGCAGGTCCAGATCTGTGCCCGGGTCCCGTCGGCGGAGGAGTTGCCGGTGATGTCCAGGCACTTGTTCGCGCCCGTGTTGACCACGTCGTGCGTGGAGGCGTTGTAGGTCCAGCGTTGCGCGGCGGTGCCGTTGCAGTTGTACAACTGGACCTGGGCGCCGTCGGCCGTCGAACCGCCGGTGACGTCGAGGCACTTGCCGAGCGCCCGGACGCTGCCGTCGGCGGCGAGCGTCCAGCGCTGCGCGGCGGTGCCGTTGCAGCCGTACAGCTGGACGGGGGTGCCGTCGGCGGTGGCGCCGCCCGCGACGTCGAGGCACTTCCCGGCCAGTCCGGTCAGCGGCCCGGCTCCGGTCCCGCCGCCGGGCGTGCCCGCCCAGGTGAAGGTCGCGGTGGTGCGGGCGGGCAGGGTGTACGTGAAGGACTGGGCGCCCCAGTCGACCCGGACGGACCGGGCTGAGGTGCCGCCGTTGTGGGCGATGAGGGCCTTGGAGCCGTCGGTGTTGCGCCAGGCCACGTTCTGGACCGTGCTGTCGGCGGTGGAGGCGATGCGGTACGCCCCGGGCCTGACGAACTTGGTCAGGTGACCCGTCGTGTAGTACTCGACGGTGTAGTCGACCTGTCCGGCGCGGGCGCCGCCCTCCTGGACGGTGATCAGCCCGGTGCAGGTGCCGCAGCCGCCGTTGTGCGGGCCCATGTCCTGGTTGAGCGCGAGGCTCCACTTGACCAGGCTGCCGCTCCAGTTCCGGGCGTAGCCGACGATGTCGTTCAGGTCCTCGTTGTGCTGGTTCCCGATCCAGGTGCCGCCCGAGTGCTCGGTGCTGAACTGCTTGACGGCCGGGTACTGCTGGTGGACCTGGGTGCCCACGGCCGGGTCGCCGAAGTAGCCGTGCCAGGCGATGCCGCCGAACAGGGGGTCGTCGCGCACGCCCGCGTCGCCGAGGATCCCGGCGCCGAAGCCGGCGTAGTCGCCGTAGTTCCAGTCGTGGACGAGGACCTTGGTGGTGAGGCCGGCGGCGCGGAAGGCCGGGTAGACGTGGTTCTTGGTGAACTCGACGAGCCCGGCCGGGTTCCAGCTCATGCCCGGGTAGTTCATGGCGGTGGGGTTGCCGGCCTGGCAGCAGTTCGGCTCGTTCTGCACGGAGACGTAGTCGACCTTCACCCCGGCGGCCTGGTAGCTCTGCACGTACCTGACCAGGTACTGGGCGTAGAGCGGGTAGTACTCCGCCTTGAGCCAACCCATCTGGTCCATCCGGCCGTTGTCCTTCATCCAGCCGGGGGCGCTCCACGGCACGCCTTTGACCCGGAGCGCCGGGTTGAGCTGCTTGGCCTGGGCGGTCAGCAGACGGACGTTCGTGTCGTAGCCGTTGGTCCCGAAGTCGTTCAGGTCGCAGCAGGTGTCGTCGAGGGAGACGTTCCCGGGGCGGGAGAGGTCCGAGGCGCCGATGGGGTTGCGGACGAAGGACAGGCCGATGCCCTCGGTGGGGGAGAAGAGCCTGCGCATCACCTCGTCGCGGGTGGCGGCGCTGACGGCGCCTCCGCGCAGCAGATGCGCGGTCGTATCGGTGATCGACGCGCCACCGCCTTCGAACTGCTGGTAGGTGGTGGTCTCGTCGACGGTGATCGTGTGGTTCGCGCTGCCGCCGGCCGGGCCGAACGCGAGGGGCGCCTGCGGGGCGAGACCGCGGGTGACGGTACGGCCGCCGGCGTCCGAGGTGGTGGTGAGCCAGACGTCGACCCGCTCTCCGGCCGCCTGCGCGGTGCCGGGCCCCGTCAGGACCAGACTGCCGGCGACGAGGGCGCCGACCGTGAGCGCGGTGAGGGGCCGGTGACGGCGGGGCCGCGTGTGAGGGGTGGTTTCTCCTCGGCGCTTTCGTCCCCCTCCGCCGAGGTATGCGAGCCCACGCCTGAACATGTTATGCACCTGACAAGCCTTTCGCCGTTACGCGCCGAACGAATCGCAGCAGCAAGCCTTTTATCAAGTCCTGAAGTTATGGGTCGCCTCTGGGGCCGTCAACCCTTCGGGACCGGAAGGCGGGCCCCCCGCCTCGGAGGGGTGGCGTTCGCCCTGTGAAAGGAGTGAAGCAGCACGCAACTCGCTTGCGGAGTTTGCGATACTCTTGCGCGCATGACGCGACGACTTGCTCAGGTGGCCAAGAAGGTGGGAGTCAGCGAGGCCACGGTCAGCCGTGTGCTCAACGGCAAACCCGGTGTCTCCGACGCGACACGGCAGTCCGTGCTCACCGCCCTCGACGTCCTCGGCTACGAGCGGCCCACGCAACTGCGCGGAGAGCGCGCCCGCCTGGTCGGTCTGGTCCTGCCCGAGCTGCAGAACCCCATCTTCCCCGCGTTCGCCGAGGTGATCGGCGGCGCCCTCGCGCAGCAGGGCCTCACCCCGGTGCTGTGCACGCAGACCAAGGGCGGCGTCTCCGAGGCGGACTACGTGGAACTCCTGCTCCAGCAGCAGGTGTCCGGCGTCGTCTTCGCCGGTGGACTGTTCGCGCAGGCCGACGCCCCGCACGAGCACTACCACCAGCTGGCCGAGCGCAACATCCCGGTGGTCCTGATCAACGCGTCCATCAAGGGCCTCAACTTCCCCTGCGTCTCCTGCGACGACGCCGTCGCCGTCGAGCAGGCGTGGCGCCACCTCGCCTCCCTCGGGCACGAGCGGATCGGGCTCGTCCTCGGCCCCAGCGACCACGTCCCCTCGCGCCGCAAGCTCGAAGCGGCCCGTGCCGTGGTCGAGGGGGCGGGCGGGAAACTGCCGGACGAGTACGTCGTACGGTCGATCTTCTCGCTCGAAGGCGGCCAGGCCGCGGCCACCCGCCTCCTGGAGCGGGGCGTCACCGGGATCGTCTGCGCCAGCGACCCGCTCGCCCTCGGCGCCATAAGGGCCGCGCGGCGCCGCGGGCTCTCCGTACCGTCGCAGGTGTCCGTCGTCGGTTTCGACGACTCCGCCTTCATGAACTGCACCGAGCCGCCGCTCTCCACCGTGCGCCAGCCCATCGAGGCGATGGGGCGGGCCGCCGTCGAACTGCTCTGCGCCCAGATCCAGGGCACGCAGACGGACCCCGGCGAGCTCCTCTTCGAACCCGAACTCGTGGTGCGCGGCTCGACGGCGCCGCCGCCTGCCGCCTGACCGCCTGAAGGACGCACGCGCGCCCGGATGCGCAAAGGATCGACGGGCACGCTCAACAACTCCATGCGCGGCCGGTATTAGTCAGCAGTGATCCGCTGTTTTCCTGGCCGTGGCCCGGCCGGCGCACCCGCCGCACTCGGTCCCGCCCAGCTTTCCCTCGACCGGCTCGCGTCCCACCGGTGCGCGCTGTCCGGGGCCGCCACCCGGGCCACGTCGCCCCCGCGCGACGGTCGGTTCACCGTGGGGTGCCCGTCATGTGCGGCGGGGGCGGCGGTCCGACCGTACGGATGCGGTGCGGGGCGGGTGGACGGCGTGGACCGGGTCAGTGCCCGGGGACGTCGGCCGCAGGCGCGGTGATGATGCGGGGGAGCGCCCCCGGGTGTTCCCGCGTGAGCCAGTCGACGAGTTCCTCCCGGACGGCGCAGCGGGTCGTCCACAGGTCGTCGGCGTCCTTGGCCGTCACGATGGCGCGCACGGTGATGGCGGTCGGGGAGGTGTCGGTGACGGCGAGGTCCCATCCCCGGCCGTCCCAGGTGGGGCAGGTGTCGAGGAACTCCCGGAGGTGGGTGCGCATCTGCCCGACGGGCGCGGAGTGGTCGCAGTGGACGAAGACCGAGCCGGTCAGCTCGTTGCCGCCGCGCGTCCAGTTCTCGAACGGGCGGGAGGTGAAGTACGAGACGGGCAGCGTGACCCGGCGTTCGTCCCAGGTCCGGACGGTGAGGAAGGTGAGCGTGACCTCCTCCACGGTCCCCCATTCCCCGTCGACGACCACCGTGTCACCGATGCGGACCATGTCGCCGAAGGCGATCTGGAAACCGGCGAAGAGGTTGCCGAGCGTGGACTGCGCCGCCACGCCGGCCACGATGCCGATGATGCCGGCCGAGGCGAGCAGCGAGGTGCCGAGCCCCCGGAACGTCGGGAACGTGACGAGCGCGAAGGCGGCGGCGACCACGCCGATGGCGACCGACACCACCCGCGTGATGAGCGTCACCTGGGTACGGACGCGGCGCAGCCGTGCGGCGTCACGCGCGCGCATGGCGTACCGGGCGTACGTGGACTCCACGACGGCGGAGGCGAACCGTACGGTCAGCCAGGCGCCGCCGCCGATCAGGCCCAGCAGCAGGATCTGGTCCACCGTCGCGGTGTGCTCCAGGAGCGGCTGCCACTCCGTCGCGCGGTAGGACCACCGGAACGCGGTGGTCAGGAGGACGAGGTGGAGCGGCGTACGGCAGCGCCGCAGCAGCCCCCAGAGCGGGGTGTCAGGACGGCGCGCGTCCGCGTACCTCGCGAAGAGGTCCGCCGCGCGGCCGGCGGCGAGGGCCAGCAGTGCCGAGCCGCCGAGGACGATCGCCAGTCGAACAACGCTTTCCATGGGTCCCCAGTCGATGAGCGAACAGTTCCTGTTCGCCTCACCGCCGTGCCACCTGGCAAACAAGAGGGCTACGGGAGTTGCTTGTCAACAAAGGTTGACGCGAGTCGGTTGTCAACGTAGGTTGACTGCATGACCGATGCGACCGATCTCGCCGCGCGAGCGGGCGACCGCGACCCCAGGGTCGGACTGCGGGCCGTCTCCGCTCTGCGGCGACTGCTGGAACAACTGGAAGCCGTCCAGGTGCGCGGTGCGCGCAACCAGGGCTGGTCGTGGCAGGAGATCGCGACCGAACTGGGCGTCAGCCGACAGGCCGTCCACAAGAAGTACGGGAGGCAGTGATGTTCGAACGGTTCACGAAGGCCGCACGGGCGGTGGTGAAGGGAGCGGCCGAGCACGCGGAGCGCGGCGGCGCGACCGCCGTCACCGAGGAACACCTGCTCCTGTCCCTGCTCGACCGCGAGGACACCCGCGCCGCGGCGGCGCTGCGGCAGCTCTGCCCGCCGGACCGCCGCCCGTCCCTCGTGGCCGCACTCGCCGAGGCCCGGCGCCGCGCGGGACTCTCCCGGGCCGACGCGACCGCCCTGGCGGAACTCGGCATCGACGTCGGGGCGATCGTGGCGCGGGTGGAGGAGACCCACGGCGCGGGCGCCCTGGCGGGCGACCGCAAGGACACCGGGTGGTGGTCCGGCCGCCGCTCCTTCTCCCAGGAGGCCAGGACGGTCCTGGAGAAGTCGCTGCGCGTGGCGCTGGCCCGCAAGGACCGGGAGATCGGCGACGAACACCTCCTCCTGGCGCTCACCACGACCGGCGGTGTCGTCGCGGAGGCCCTCGCCGACCACGGCGTGACCTACGCCTCCGTCGAGTCGGCGCTCTCCGGCGCGACGGCCCGCTGAGAAGTGTGGGTTCCGGTTCCCGGGGCAAGCGGTCCTCCTGAGCTCGCGCGACGCGGCTCGGGAGAACGTCCGAGAACGGAGGAGGGATCGACATGGCGGAGAACGTGTGGAGCTATGGGCAGGCGTTCGGCCACCTGGTGGGCACGGACCTGTCCGGCTGGAGCGTGGAGGCCACCGACGGGCACATCGGGAAGGTCGACAAGCACTCCGACGAGGTCGGTGACGCGTACCTGGTCGTCGACACGGGGGTGTGGATCTTCGGCAAGGAGGTACTGCTTCCCGCGAGTACGGTGACCCGCATCGACCTGGAGGGCCACGCGGTGCACATCGGCCTGACCAAGGAGCAGATCAAGAACGCGCCGGAGTTCCACTCCGACAAGCACCTCGCGGACCAGCAGTACCGCGAGGAGATCGCCGTGCACTACCGGACGGGCGGCCCCTTCGGAGGCGGACCGGCCGCCGTCTGACCCCTGCCGGACACACCGAGGCGGGGGACCCCGCCCACTTGCCGGGGCCCCCGGCGGCCGTGGCCCCCCCACCCCGCCCCAACCCGGGAGATTGAGGCCCGCCCCGCCCCCACCCCCCCCCCCCCCCCCCGGGGGGCCCCCCCCCCCCCGGGGGGGGCCCCCGCCTCGTGCCGTTGCCCCCGACTCCCTCCGTCAGCCGGGAAGTTCGTCGCGGTCCGCGCCGCCCCTGGCCGCCGCCGAGTGCAGGGCCCGCAGCGCCACGAGCAGGACGCCGATGTCGTCCAGGTACACCGGGTCCGGAATCAGGTCGATCGGCGACACCGTGTACACCACGGCCGCCCAGAACAGGGCCTTGGACCGCAACGGCACACCGGCTTCCAACAGCAACCTCCGCGCCCGGAAGACACGTACGAGCAGAACCGCCGCGTATCCCGCCGCCACCAGGGCGACGACCGCGGCCACCACGAGCCAGAGTGTGCTGTCCATGTTCCTCTCCTACCCCACCTGCCGTACGCCATCTCGCACCGAGCGGCCGGCCTCGACGGGGCCGACCCTACGGAACGCGGCGTCCGTGGGGCCGACGCGCACCCGCGATCAGACGCCCACCGCGGTGCCGCGGACGCGGTGGGCGGTGTCGCGCAGCCACAGGGCGCTGCGCTTGGGCGTGCGGGTCTGGGTGGCGTAGTCGACGCGCACGAGGCCGAAGCGCTTGTCGTAGCCGTACGCCCACTCGAAGTTGTCCAGGAACGACCAGGCGAAGTAGCCGCGGACGTCGGCGCCCCCCGTCCTGGCGCGCGCCACGGCGGCGAGATGGGCCGAGAGGTAGGCGGTCCGGTCGGTGTCCTCGACGAAACCGTGGGCGTCGGGAACGTCCTCGTACGCGGCGCCGTTCTCGGTCACCACCATCGGGGTGCCGGGATAGTCACGCGAGACGCGCAGCAGCAGAGCGGTGAGGTCGTGGGGCATCACCTCCCAGCCGAGACCGGTGACGGGGAGGCCGCCGTGTGGCAGGTTGCGGGTGACGGGGACGCCCCGGGCATCGGTGCCGGCGCCGTGCTCGTCGACCCCCGAGGTACGCATCGAGCGGTAGTAGTTGACGCCCAGGGTGTCGATGGGGCTGCCGATGACCTCGAGGTCGCCGTCCTGGACCGGGATCTCGATGCCGTGCACGGCGAGGTCGTCGACGAGGTCCTCCGGGTACCGGCCGCGCAGGACCGGGTCGAGGTAGAAGCGGAAGCCCAGGGCGTCGGCCCGGCGGGCCGCCTCGTGGTCGGCCGCGCTGTCGGTGGCGGGCCGGCTGGTGCCGAGGAGATGCGTGACGGCCAGGTCGAGCGGGCGGCGGGCGGCGGAGCGCAGCCGCTGGACCGCCAGGCCGTGGGCCAGGTGCAGATGGTGCACGGCGTTCACCCCGTCGGCGAGGGAGCGGCCCCCGGGGGCGTGGACGCCTTCGACATGGCCGAGGACGGCCGAGCAGAACGGCTCGTTGAGGGTGGTCCAGTGGGTGACGCGGTCACCGAGCCGCTCGTGGACGAGGTCCGCGTAGTCGGCGAAGCGGTAGGCGGTGTCGCGGGCGGGCCAGCCGCCGGCGTCCTGGAGTTCCTGGGGCAGGTCCCAGTGGTAGAGGGTCAGCCAGGGGTCGACGCCGCGCGCGAGGAGCTCGTCGACGAGGCGGTCGTAGAAGCCGATGCCGGCCGGGTTGGCCGGGCCGCGTCCGTGGGGTTGGACCCGGGGCCAGGAGACGGAGAAGCGGTACGTGTCCAGGCCGAGGGACGAGAGCAGGGCGACGTCCTCGGGCATGCGGTGGTAGTGGTCGCACGCCATGTCACCGGTGTCGCCGTTGTCGACGGCGCCCGGGACGCGGCAGAAGGTGTCCCAGATGGACGGCGTGCGCCCGTCCTCGTCGGCGGCTCCCTCGATCTGGAAGGCGGAGGTGGCGGCACCGAAACGGAAGTGCGGGGGCAGCAGATCGATGAGCGCGTCATGGTCGGCGGTGACGGACGGGGCGGTGGAGGTCACGGGCTACTCCTGAGGCCGGGGGAGGGAGGTCGGGCGGACGGGGACGCGCGGGCGTGAGGACGGCCCGGACGCCGTCGCGGGCGTCCGGGCCGTGCGGGGGTCAGGGGTCAGGGCAGACGGTGGTCGGCGTTCAGGACCGTCCCGCGTTCGGGGCGGTACAGGTCGAAGCCGCGGGTGTCGCACTGGAGGCCGCCGACGATGCAGTGGTCGACCAGGGCCTTGAGGGTGCGCTCCTCCCACGCGTTGAAGAAGTCGTAGTGGAAGGAGTAGCCGCGACCACTGGCCAGGCGGACCTGGCTCATGTCGCCGTTGACCGGCCACGCCATCTTGAACTCGATCATCGGCAGGGCGACCGGGTGGGAGGCCGGGCACATGTTGTCGTTGGTGCCGGGCTTGACCACCGGGTAGGCCATGTGGCTCTTGTGGTCGGGGGTGTCGAGGTACAGGCCGTTCCAGCAGCTGGGGGCCTGCATGCGCAGGTTGAGCTGGACGTCGGGCCGGTTCGGGCAGCTCGCCGGGATGTCGGTGTTGAAGAAGCTGTCACCGCATTCCCAGCCCTCGACGAAGCCCTTGTGGCTGCGGAACTCCTGGGCGCTCTGCATGGGGTTGCCGACGACGAACCGCAGTCCCTTGGGGAAGGGCCGCACGCTCCGGTAGTCGGTGACGCCCGCCTTGTAGTAGATGACCTGCGGGCCCACGGGCAGGATCTTCTGGTCGCCCTTGTACAGGGAGGGCATCCAGTACGCGGAGGCGTCCGCGGGTGCCTTGCAGGTGGTGTTGCCTCCGTAGAGCGAGCCGGTGGTGCTGGCGGCGTTGGTGGAGGTGTTGCCCATGAACGTGTGGTCGTGGGACTTGCCGAACTGGCCCGGGTAGACGATCGGGTCGTCCGGCGCGGTGTGGGTGACGGAGCATCCCGCCTGGAACTCGTGGTGGTAGGCCGGCGGCGGGGTGGCGGTGGACGGTGTCACACCGGTGACCTGGGGTACGGCCGGGATGTAGCCGTCTCCGTCGGCGTCGTCGCCCGAGGCCTGGGTGGAGGCGGCCATGACGTGTCCGCCGTGGGCGGAGGCCGACGTCCGGCTCTCGCCGCGGGCGCTGGCGGCGGTGTAGGTGTCGACGGCCAGGGCGGAGACGCCCATGGCGGCGGCGAGCAGTAAGGCGGACAGGGTCCGGCCGCGGATTCTCCTCGTGGTCATCGTGATCTCCTCGTTCTCCTCAGGGGGTCAGCTGTAGACGCCGAACTCGTGGAGCGAGTAGCCCCAGCCGGTGCCGCGGGCGGTGAGCTGGAGCTTGACGTACCGGGCGGTGGTGGCGGTCTCGACGGTGTCGATGTCGCCGTTGCCGGTGGTGGTGGTGTGGACGGTCCGCCAGGTGGTGCCGTTGTCGGAGACCTGGACCTCGTAGGACTTGGCGTAGGCGGGGTCCCAGACGAGCTGGAGGGTGCGGATGGGCTTGGCCGAGCCGAGGTCGACCTGGATCCACTGCGGATCGCTCCAGTCACTCGCCCAGCGGGTGCCGGTGTCGCCGTCGGTGGCGTTGGAGGCGGGGCAGGGGCAGTCGCCGTAGGAGGCCTGGGCGGAGGAGGCGGTGGTGGGCCTGTTCAGGGCGAGGTTGGTGCCGGTGACGGGCGGGGCGACGACCTTGACGGACTTCGTCTCGATGCCCGCGTTGCCGCGGCCGTCCTCGGCCTGGATGTAGACCTTCCAGACACCGAGCTTCTCGGGTGCGGTGACGGCGAAGGTGTTGTTGCCCAGGGAGCGGTACTGCGCGTCGACGAGACGCTTGTCGCCGTTGGCGTAGTTTCCGCTGAGGTAGATCTTGGGCGTGACCTGGTCCCCGTCGGGGTCGCGGATGTCGGCGCGGACGGTGAACTCCCGCCCGGCCGGGGCGGCGGAGGCCGGGGTGACGGTCATGTCGGTGATGACCGGCGGGGTGTTGTCGCCGGCGGTGGTGCCGTTGTACGCCTTCTTGACGGCGTAGTACGACAGGCGCTTCAGGCCGTCGGGCACGAGGTTGAACCAGATGCCGCCGAAGTCGTGTTCGAGGCCGTAGTGGAACAGGGTGGCGCCGAGGGCGACGCCCTGGTGGCCGGTGACGCAGTTCCACGCCTTGGTGTAGCCGTCGGCCTTCTGGACGTCGGTGGGCTCGTCGGGGATGCCGTTGGCGTCGTCGGGAACCTCCCACTCGCCGGCGGGGCCGCCCTCGGTGATGAGGTACGGCTTGTTGTAGCCGCCCTCGACCCAGTCCTGGCGCACCCCGCAGATGTCGCCGTAGGAGTTCATGGAGTACAGGTCGAGGTCCGGGGCGTTGCGCTTGTAGTAGGGCCAGGCGCCGGTCCACGCGTCCGTCGAGGTCACGGGGTGGTCGGGGTCGATGGAGTGGATCCTCTTGGCGACGTCGTTGACGAACGTCGCGTACGCGTTGCGCTGGGCCTCGAGCTCGGTGCCGCCGTAACAGTTCTGCAGACCGAGGACGGACTCGTTGCCCACGTTCCACATCAGCGTCGCCGGGTGGGACTTGTAGGTCTCGACCCACTTCGCGAACTCGGTGAGCATGGTGTTCCTGTACGCGGTGTCCGTCACGTAGTTGACGCAGCCGCCCGAGCCCGGTCCGCCGCCCGGCTGGAGCCAGAAACCGTTCATCACCTTGAGGCCGTTGGCGGCCGCCGCGTCGAGCAGGGGCTTGCTGGAGGCGTCCGTCCCCCAGGTCCGGACCGTGTTGACGCCCATGGATCTCAGGTCCGGCATGTAGCGGGGGGCGTCGGCCATCGCCGGGCCCCAGGTGAGGCCCTTCACCGTGTACGGCTGCCCGCCGACGGTCAGCTGCCAGTTGCCCTGCGAGCCGGTCACCTTGACCGCGCCGCCCGGCGGAGGATTGGTGCCGCCGCCGTACACCCGGAACTCCCACAGCGAGTAGCCGTAGCCCGTTCCCCGGGTGACGCCCTGGAGGCGGACGTACCGACCGGTGCCGGTGACCGTGAGGTCGTCGATGCCTCCGTCGCCGGCCGTCACGGACTTGACGGTGCGCCAGTCGGTCCCGTTGTCGGAGAGCTGGATGTCGTACGCCTTGCCGTACGCGCCCTCCCAGTTCAGTACGACGCGGCTGATGTTCGTGCTGCTGCCCAGGTCGACCTGGAGCCACTGGGCGTCGCTCCACTGGCTCGACCAGCGGGTTCCGGTGAGGTCGCCGTCGACGGCGGCGGCCGCGGTCCAGGCGGCGCCTTCGCTCGACGAGGCGGTGGCGGGCTTCCCCTGGGAGAGGAGGGTCTCCGCCGCGGTGGCGGGCGCCGAGGTCAGCAGGGTGGCGGAGGTGGCGAGCAGGGCACCCAGGGAGATGAGTGACCCCGTGGTGCGGGCGCGCTTGCGGACGCGCCCTCGTGTCGTCGGGTCGGCGATCGAGGACATGGCGGCTCCTGGACGGACAGCGGGGAGGGGGATCGCCTTCCGGGCGGCGCGGCGGGGACACGAGCGCCGCCCGGTAGGCGAGGGAGGGCCGGGGGGCCCCCCCCCGGGCCGCCCCGCCCGGGGTGAAGGGGGCGGAAAACCGGGGGGGCGCACCG
>NZ_JBHXSA010000011.1:27787-54758 GCF_042716475.1 Streptomyces sp. NPDC058671
GGCGGGGCTGGCCCTCCGGGCGGGGGGGCGGGGCACCCGGGCCCCCCCGGCACGGCGCGGTCGGGCCGGTACGCGCCGGCCGGCGCGTCCCGGACGGGTGTCAGGGGAAGGAGACGACGGTGGACGGCACGGTCGAGGTGCCGGCGGGGATGGTGGAGGCCCCGGTGTTGTTGATGACGTGGTTGTAGTGACCCATGCCGCCGAGGGACACCACCAGGAGGCTGTGGAACTTCACCCCCGGCTTGACGGGTGCCTTGAAGCCGTGGTCCTGGACGATGGTCGGGTCCACGTTGTAGTTGCAGTAGCTGCCCAGGCCCCACGCCTCGTGGGTGTTCACCGAGTCGTCGACCCGGTAGGCGGCGTACCCCTTCGTCGTGCCGTTCTGGATGGCGGCCTGGTTGGGCGCGTCGTACGCCTTCTCGTTCTGGTAGAAGATCGTCCGGCCGCGCTCGCCGTACCACTCGACGTCGTACTTGTTGAAGTGCTCGACGAACAGGCCGGTGGCGAGCACGTCGTCGCCGTTGACCCGGACGCCGTAGTCGGCGCGGTTGGTCTCCCAGCCCCAGCCCTCGCCGTGGTCGGCGCGCCACACCCAGGTGTGGTCGATGATCGCGTCGTCACTGTTCACGACCATGCTGGTGGTGGCCTTGCCGACGTGGGCACCGCCGATGCGGATGTAGACGTCCTGCACGGTGGTGGGGTTGGCGGTGTGGTCCGCGCCGGCGCCCTGCGGCCCGATCTCCAGCAGTGTCGGGGAGTTGACGGGCCCGGCGTCGATCAGGAAGCCGGCGAGCCGGACGCCGTCGACGTCGGCCACCTTCATCGCGGTGACGCCGTTGTCGGGGATGATCGTCGCGAGGCCGAGGCCCAGCACGATGGTGTTGGCGCGGTTCACGTTGATGCTCTGGTCGACGTGGTAGACGCCGGGCGTGAACAGCAGGTGCAGACCCTGGGCCAGTGCCTGGTTGATGGTGGCGGCGGTGGCGCCGGGCTTCACCACGTAGAACTGGCTCAGCGGGATGGACTCGCCCTGCGGGGTGCCGTTCGCCCAGCTGGTGCCACGGGCGTTGACCCGCTTGGCGGGCGCGAACACCTTGTACTCGGAGCCGTCGAGGTACAGGTACGGCTTCTCGCGGGAGATCGGCGTCGTCTCCAGCGTCGTGTAACGGGGCTCGGGGAACGCGTTGGCCGGCGCGCCCTGGACGCCCGAGAAGGTCTGGTTCCACACGCTGTTGGACCAGCCGCCGATGGAGCTGTCCCGGGTGTACCACTGCTGCTGCGAGTAGTTGCCGACCTGGCCGTCGATCTTCGAGTCGGCGATGTAGCCGCCGCTGGCCCAGCCGTAGCCGTTGGGCGCCAGGTTGAGGCCGCCCTTGACGTGCATGCGGCGGAAGGAGGAGGCCTGCGAGACGGCCCACCGGTTCGTGCCGTTGACCGGGTTGAGGGTCAGACCCTCCGCACCCCGCCAGAAGTTCTGCGTGGCGTTGCCGTTGAACCAGCCCGCGTCGACGGTCACGTCACCGTTGATGGTGGTGTCACCCGGGCGCAGGCCGAGGCCGGCGATCTGGGTGTAGAAGCCGATCTGCGCGTTCAGGTTGTTGTACGTACCGGGCTTGAAGAGGAAGGCGTGCCGGCCGGAACCGAACTGGGCCGACTCCTGCTGCTGGAAGACCTGGTCCAGCTTGGCCTGGATGCCGGGCGTGGCAGGGTCGATGACGTGCACGTTGGGGCCGAGGTCTCCGCCGCCGGGCAGGGTCGGGCCGCCGCCGTCGGTGCTGCCGTAGACCTGGAACTCCCAGAGGGAGAAGCCGTATCCGGTGGCCCGGGTGAGGCCGTTCATCCGGATGTAGCGGCCGGTCCCCGAGAGGGTGACGTCGTCGGTGCCTCCGTCACCGGCCGAGACGGACGTGACGGTACGCCAGTCGGTGCCGTTCTCGGAGGACTGGATCTGGTAGCTCTTGCCGTAGGCGCCCTCCCAGGTCAGGACCGCGTGGCTGAGCGTGGCGCTCTTGCCGAGGTCGACCTGGAGCCACTGGGCGTCCTGCCAGGAGCTGGCCCAGCGGGTGCCGGTGAGGTTGCCGTCGACCGCGGCGCTCGCGGCGAAGGCCGGGCCCTCGGTGGAGGAGGCGGTGGCCGTCTTCCCCTGCGAGAGCAGGGTGGGAGCGGCGTGTGCCGTCGTGGCGGGGGCCAGGGCGAGCAGGCTGCCGGCCAGCGAGGCGACGAGTGCGCCGACGGTGGCCCGTCGGACGGCTGAAGCGGGTCGCCGGAAGACCGGCGGGGACCCGACGGAAGACATGGGTCTCCTCTGGATACATGGGGGAAATGTGGGAGAGCGCTCTCCCGAAACCTTGCACGCGGGGCCAGTTGACGGTCAAGGCGTATGACACGACTTTTCTTTTGACTTTCATTAAGTGTCGACGTCAACGACTTCGGGCCACCCGTGGACTGTCCTCCCACCGGACACGCGGCACCGTTAAGGTGCGCAGGTGGGGAATCGAGGACCGACACTGGAAGACGTCGCACGCGAGGCGGGGGTATCGCGCGCGACGGTGTCCCGCGTCGTCAACGGGGTGCGCAACGTGGCCCCCGAGATCCAGCGGACCGTCCGCGACGCCATCGCCCGCACCGGCTACACGCCGAACCAGGCCGCCCGCTCCCTGGTCACACGGCGCACCGGAACAGTCGCCCTGGTGCTCTCCGCGACCGGCAGCGCCTTCGCCGCCCGGGTGTTCTCCGATCCGTTCTTCGGCCGGGTGGTGGACGGCGTCCTCCCGGTCCTGCGCGAGCGGGCCATCCAACCGGTGCTGCTCGTCGCCGAGTCGGAGCAGGCAAGGGCCCAGCTCGTCGACTACCTCCAACGGGGAGGCGCCGACGGCGCCCTGGTGGTGCCGCTCGACGACGAAGACCCGCTGCCGTCCATGCTGGTGGCAGCGGGTCTCCCCACGGTGCTGTTCGGCCGCCCCGGCGACGGCGAACGGTGTGCCTTCGTCGACCTCGACAACGCCGCGGGCGCCCGCCTGGCGGCCGAGCACCTGTGGGCCACCGGCCGACGGCGGCCCGCCACCATCGCCGCCCCGGTCACCGCCCCCACGGCGGGCGAACGCCTGGACGCCTTCCTGGAGACCCTCGCCACCCACGGGGTGACCTCGGTCCCCGTCGCACGGGGCAGTTTCACGGTCGACAGCGGCAGGGTCGCCATGGCCCGGCTGCTTCAGGACCACCCGGGCATCGACGCGGTGTTCGCCGCGAACGACCTGATGGCCCGGGGAGCCTGCCAGTACCTGCGCGAACAGGGGATCGCCGTCCCCGCCGCCGTGGCCGTCGTGGGCTTCGACGACTCCGTCGCCGCACGGAAGGCCCGGCCGCGACTGACCACCGTGCGCCAGCCGGTGGAGCGCATGGCGGCGGCCATGGCGGAACTCCTGATCGAGCAGCTCGAGGGCGGCCCTGCCGACCCCCACCGTGCCTCGAAGGTCTTCGAGCCGCTCCTCGTCGTCCGCGACTCCACCTGACCCGCCGGACGGCGCGCACGACGGGGCAGGCGGTCACGGCGGGTCGGGGACGTCAGCCGGCGGTCGCCTCCCGGTGGGCCCGGACGATGTCCGCGTACCGCCGTCCGCTCGTCTTCAGGGTCCTGCGCTGGGTGGCGTAGTCGACGTGGACGAGGCCGAAACGCTTGTCGTAGCCGTAGGCCCACTCGAAGTTGTCGAGCAGGGACCAGGCGTAGTAGCCGGCGAGCGGGGCGCCCTTGCGGACGGCGCGGGCGCAGGCCGCGAGGTGCTGCTCCAGGTAGCGGGTGCGCTCCGGGTCGTGGACCTCGCCGTCGGGGCCGGCGGAGTCGGGGAAGGCCGAGCCGTTCTCGGTGACGTACAGCTTCCGTATGCCGTAGTCCTCGGTGAGCCTCAGCAGCAGGGCTTCGAGGCCGCCCGCGTCGATCTGCCAGTCCATGCCGGTGCGGGGCACCTCGGGCAGGCGCACCTCGCGGGCGTACGGGATGGGGCCCGCGGGGTCGTCGGCGACGGTGACGGGGAAGTAGTAGTTGAGGCCGTGCCAGTCGAGGGGGGCGGCGATGAGGTCCAGGTCCCCCTGCTGCTCGGGGAGTTCGACTCCGTACACCTCGCGCATGTCGGTGGGGAAGCCGCGGCCGTACACGGGGTCGAGCCACCAGCGGTTGGTGTGACCGTCCATGCGGGCGGCGGCGGCGATGTCCTCCGGCCGGGTGGAGGCGGGCGCGACGGTGGAGTGGTTGGTGACCAGGCCGACCTGGGCGCCGGGGGCGGCGGCGCGGATGGCCCGGGTGGCGAGGCCGTGTCCGAGGAGCAGGTGGTACGAGGCGCGGACGGCGGCCGTGATGTCGGTCAGGCCGGGGGCCATGCGGCCCTCCAGGTGCCCGATCCAGCCCGAGCAGAGCGGCTCGTTGAGGGTGGCCCACTGGGTGACCCGGTCGCCGAGCCGCTCCGCGACGACGGAGGCGTACGCGGCGAGGTGCTCGGCGGTGGCCCGCTCGGTCCAGCCTCCGTGACTGTCCCGGACCCGGTCCTGGAGGGCCTGCGGCAGGTCCCAGTGGTAGAGGGTGACGGACGGGGTGATGCCGGCGTCGAGAAGGCCGTCGACGAGCCGGTCGTAGAAGTCGAGCCCCGCCTCGTTGACGGGCCCGTCGCCGCCGGGGACGACGCGGGGCCAGGCGACGGACAGCCGGTAGGCGTCCGTGCCGAGGCCCTTCATCAGGGCGACGTCCTCGGGCCAGCGGTGGTAGTGGTCGCAGGCGACGTCACCGTGGTCGCCGTTGTCGATCGCGCCGGGCACACGGGAGAAGGTGTCCCAGATGGAGGGGGCCCTGCCGTCTTCCGCGACGGCGCCCTCGATCTGGTAGGCGGAGGTCGCCGTGCCCCAGGCGAAGTCCGGAGGGAAGGCCTCCAGGTCGAGCGAGGCGAAGGCGTCGGCGTCGGGGGATTCGGGCACGGGGAACCTCTTCGTGTTCGGTGTGGAGAGGAGCGTCGTCGGTGCGGGAAGGGACATCACTTGACCGCACCCGCGGTGAGGCCTGCGACGAGGTAGCGCTGGAGGAGCAGAAAACCGACGACCACGGGAACGCTCACCACGAGGGAGGCGGCCATCACCTGGTTCCAGTACACGTCGTTCTGGGTGGCGTAGCCCTGGAGGCCCACGGCGAGGGTGCGGGTGGCGTCGTTGGTCATGACGGAGGCGAAGAGGACCTCGCCCCAGGCGGTCATGAAGGCGTAGATCGCGACGGCGATGATGCCGGGCGTCGCGGCCGGGATGATCACGCGGAACAGAGCTTTGATCGGTCCGCAGCCGTCGACCTTGGCCGCTTCGTCCAGTTCGCGCGGGATGGAGTCGAAGTAGCCGGTCAGCATCCAGATGGAGAACGGCAGCGAGAAGGTCAGATAGGTGAGGATCAGACCTTCGCGGGAGCCGAACAGGGCGATACCGGTGGCGTTGCCGATGTTGACGTAGATGAGGAACAGCGGCAGCAGGAAGAGGATGCCCGGGAACATCTGCGTCGACAGCACGGTGACGGTGAAGACCTTCTTGCCGCGGAAGGTGTAGCGGCTGACCGCGTACGCGGCGAAGATCGCGACCACCACCGACAGCACCGTGGCCGCGCCCGCGACGACGATCGAGTTCAGGAAGTAGTCGGCCAGCGGCACGGTCTCCCAGATGTCGAAGTACGGCCGCAGCGTGAACCCGGACGGGATCCACTCGAACTTCCCCGAGACGTCCTCAAGCGGTTTGAGCGAGCTGGAGACCATCACGTACACCGGCAGCACCACGAAGACCGTGAGCACGGTGAGGAAGATCCGCCGGGTCCACAGGAACGACCGGGGCGCGGCCATCGGGGAGCGGGGGACCGGCTGGGCGTGTCTAGACATCGGATGTCTTCCTTCCGCGGGTGGTGAGCAGGAGGTAGACGCCCGTGACGACGAGGAGGAAGAGCAGCAGCAGCACGGACATGGCCGAGCCGGTGCCGAAGTTCCACGTCTGGAAGGACGACTGGTAGATGTGCAGGGAGATCAGGTCGGCGGCTTCGGGAGCGGCCTTGCCGAAGAGCACGAACGGCGTGTTGAAGTCGTTGAACGTCCACAGGAAGAGGACGAGGACGAGGACCTGGTTGACCGGCCGCAGCGACGGCAGGGTGACGTGGCGGATCTGCTTCCACACGCCGGCCCCGTCGAGGGCGGCCGCCTCGTACATGTCCCGGGGGATGTTCTGCAGCCCCGCCATGACGGTGAGGAAGGCGAACGGCCAGCCCTTCCACACCGAGACGACGAGCAGGGCCCAGAAGCTGTTGTCCCCGATGAGCCAGAAGGCGGGGCTGTCGCCGATGCCGAGCTGGTCGTGCAGGACGTGGTTGACCAGGCCGTTGTCCCGCTGGAACATGAACGCCCACGTGATGACGGCGGCGTAGACGGGCAGCGCGTACGGGACGAGGAAGAGGGTCCGCAGGATGCCGCGGCCGCGGAAGTTCTCCTGGAGGAAGATCGCGGCGGCCGTACCGAGGAGCCAGCACAGCCCCACGGACAGCACGGTGAACATGCACGTGGTCAGGAAGGACTTGAGCAGTGCCTGGCCGACGGGCGCGTCGAAGTCGATCGCGACGGTGTAGTTGTCGAGCCCCGACCAGGGCGCCTCGGACCAGTTGCGGATGTAGAACTGGGTGAGCTCGCGGAAGCTCATGGTGATGCCCATGAGCATCGGGACGAGATGGACGAGGAGTTCGAGGAGCAGGGCGGGCAGGAGCAGGAGGTACGGCAGTGCGATGCGGCGACGCCCGGAGCGGCGTGGGGTACGCGCCTCTCCGGGTGTGGCCTTGCGCACCGTCCGCTCACTCGGGGGAGTGACGACGGTTTCGGTCATGGTGAGGCGGCCTACTTCTTGGGCATCTGCTGCTGGGCCTTTTCGAGCTTGGCCTTCACGGACTCCGTGGTGACAGCCCGGCCCGCGGCGGCGTCGGCGAACAGCTCCTTGACGGCGGTGCCGACGACCGTCTCGAACTGCGACTCCTCGGGGACCTGCGGCAGGGCCGCGGCGCTGGAGGCGAGGGTGTCACGGATGACGGCGAGCCACGGGTCGGCGAACACCGGGTCGTCCTGCGCGGACTTGACCGGCGTGACCGAGCCGTAGGCCTTGTTGAGGAGGATCTGCTCGTCGTCGCTGGTCATGAACTTCACGAACTTCAGCGCGCCGTCGAGGTTCTTGGTGTTCTTGAAGACGGCCATGTTGATGCCGGCGACCATGGAGTTGGTCTGCTTGCCCGGGCCGGGCTTGCCGGACGGGACCGGGGCGGGTACGACGCCCCACTCCTCGGGGGTCATGCCCTGCGATTCGAAGGTCTGCGACGGGGTCTGCCACAGGACCATGCCGGTCTTGTTCTTGGCGAAGTCACTGAGGGACTGGTTCTGGGCGTACTCGGCGTTTCCGGGCGCGACGATCTTCTGGGCGGCCATGAGGTCGACGTACTGCTTGACGGCGGCGACCGCCCCGTCGGAGGTGAAGTCGGGCTTGCCGTCGGCGGTGAAGAAGTCGGCGCCGTGCTGCTTGCCGAGCACGAAGACCTGGTGGATGTTGTTCGAGAGGTTGGAGCCCTCGACGCCGATGCCCCACTTCCCGTCCTTGCTGATCTTCTTGCCGGCGGCGATCAGCTCGTCCCAGGTGGTCGGCGGCTTCGCTATGCCGGCGTCCTTGAACATCTTCTTGTTGTAGTACAGCGCGTACGACATGGAGTAGAGCGGCACGGCGGCCGGGTCCTTGCCCGGTGCGCCGGTGGAGCCGAGCGCGGAGTCGACGAAGCGGCTCTTGCCGCCGATCGCCTCGAAGTTCTTCTCGTCCCACGGCAACAGGGCCCCGGTGGACTGCAGGGAGGCGCTCCAGGTGTTGCCGATGTTGAGGATGTCGGGGCCCTGGCCCGACGTGGTGGCCGCGAGGATCCGGTTGAGCAGGTCGGACCACGGGATCACCTCCAGCTTGACCTTGATCCCGGTCTGCTTCTCGAACCGGTCGAGCTCGGGCTGCAGGACCTTCTTGTCGACCTCGAGGCTGGAGCCCTGGTTGGTGGCCCAGTAGGTGAGGGTCTTCGGCGATGACCCGCTCCCCTCACCGCCGCCGCAGGCGGTGGCGGTGAGGACGAGGGAGAGGGTGACGGCACCGGTGACTGCGGCTCTGACTCTGCGCATGGCTCGTGGGCCCTTTCGGGGACGACGACGGGGGCCGGTGCGGTGAGCGTCTGGAAGCCCCGCCGTCACATCGGCTTAATTTAGGATGTGAGTTAAACCCCATGAGAAGGTCGCGTCAAGGCTTGTCGTGGCGGTATGTTGCAACGAACGACTTCAGAGACGGGGACCCAAGTGCACGCGAGAAGTGGTCGTACGGTGCGTGACCTGCGGCGCGAGAACCGCACCGCCGTCCTGCGCAGGCTGTACTTCGACGGGCCGATGAGCCGCCTCATGCTCGGCCCGGCGACCGGCCTCAGTTCGGGTTCGGTCAGCAACGTGGTCGCCGAGCTCGTGGCGGACGGTCTGGTCGAGGAGGCCGGAAGCGTCGACTCGGCCGGCGGCCGCCCCCGCACCCTCGTACGGATCACCCCCGCCAGCGGCTTCATGATCGGCGTCGACATCGGCGAGACCCGGGTGAGGATCGAGCTGTTCGACCTCACTCTCACCGAACTCGCGCGCGCCGAACGCCCGTTGGCCAGCTCGGGCCCCCGCACGGCCCGCTACGACGTGGACCTCGTCGTCGACCATGTCCGTGAGGGGATCGCGGAGGTGCTGCGGATCGCGGAGGTGCCGGCGGGTCGTCTGCTGGGTGTGGGGGTGGGGGTTCCGGGCATTGTGGCGCGTGATGCCGGTGAGGGTGCGGTGGTGCACGGGCAGACGATCGGGTGGGACGCGGTGCCGTTCGAGCGTCTTCTGCGGGCGGCGGTGGAGTTGCCGGAGGAGGTGCCGTACTGGATCGACAACGGTGCCAAGACCCTGGGTCAGGCGGAGATGTGGTTCGGGGCGGGGCGGGGGGCGCGCAGTGCGGTGGTGGTGCTGTTCGGTTCGGGTGTGGGTGCGTGTGTGGTGACCGATCCGCTGGGGCCGGGCCGGGCGGTGGAGTGGGGTCATCTGACGGTCCGGGTGCGGGGGCGTCGCTGCCGGTGCGGGGCGCGGGGTTGTCTGGAGGCGTACGCGGGTGCGGAGGCGTTGCTGGAGCGGTGGCGGGAGGCGGGGGGTGTGCCGCCGTCGGGCGCGGACGAGGAGACGGCGCTGACGGCGATGCTGGCGGCCGCGTACCCCGCCGACCCGCAGGCGGCGCCGGACGTGACGGCGCTGACGGTCCTGGAGGAGACGGCTGAGTACCTCGGCGCGGGCTTCGCGGACCTGATCAACCTCTTCCAGCCCGAACGCATCCTCGTCGGCGGCTGGGCGGGCCTCCAGCTCGGCACCCGCTTCCTGGCCACCGTCACGGGCTACGCCAAGGACTACGCACTCACGTACCCGGCCAGCCGCACCCAGATGGGTCTGGGCACCCTCGGCCCGGAGGCGGTCACGGTCGGTGCGGCGCTGCTGCCGCTGGTCGACTTCTTCGCCCAGGGAGGCCGCCGCCCCGAGACCCGGCCCACCGCCCCGGCCCCCGCCTGGCAGTCGGCCCTCCAGGACCGCGTGTCCACCTGACGCACTCGTCGACCCGACGCTGCGCCCTCAGGCGTCCGGTGTGTCGTACCCCCGCCGTACCATCGCGGCCGTACCCGCACCGGAGGATCCGCACATGCCCCGCACCACCCCGCCGCGCCCCGTCGACATCGAAGCGCTGTTCCCCGCCCTGGCCTCCCACCGGAGGACGACGACCAGGCTTCACCCCCGACGGGGCACGGCGAAGCCGGAGGAGAGCTCGGTGGCGGGGCCGCTGCTGTGGCCGGCCGACGAACCGTGGCCGACGTGCACCTCCGTCCACCGCAAGGGCAGAGGGCATCTGCTGTCCGACATTCGACTCCGCCGGCGCATCGAGGACGAGGCCAGGGGGCGGGACTGCACGGCCGAGGAGCGACGGCTCCTCGACGGGATGACACGAGGCACCCACGCCCCGGCGCTCCGCGACGACGATCCGCTGCCGATGCTGGCCGTCGCCCAGCTCCACACCCGGGACGTGCCGGACCTCGTCGCCCCCGAGGGACACGACGTGCTCCAGGTCTTCTGGTGTCCTTTCGAGGTCCACGGCCCGAACCGCACCATCGACGTGACACTGAGATGGCGCCGCTCGGCCGATGTCGGCGCGGTCCTCACGCCGCAGCCGGAACCGCCGGTCGCGGGCCGCGAGGAGTGCGTCCCCACCTCCTGCGTCGTCCACCCGGAGCAGGTCGTCGAGCACGAGTACCTCGGGCTGCTCGACGAAGGACTCCAGGGGGAGATCGCCGCGTGGGAGGAAAGCCTCCTGGGCGAGGAGGACGACGACGATGATGACGCCCCGTACGACGGAGACGACACGGGCCATTCCTCCGTGAGCTACGCGACGTACGAGGAGTACGAGGCCGCGATGGCCGCCGCCCGTGCGCGGGAGCCGGAGGAGCTCGACTACATGAGCGACCTCTCCGTCGCCCCGGGCTGGAAGGTCGGCGGCTTCGCCTCCTGGCACCTGACCGACCCCGCCCCGGTGGACTGCGCGGCGTGCGGGACAGCGATGCCGCCCCTTCTCACCGTCGACGCGACCGAACGTGACGGTGCCTCGGGGAGCTGGCTTCCGAGGGAGGACCGTGACGCGGCGGACGATCCGGCGGTGGTCGACCCGGTCGGCGTCCACCTGGGTCGCGGCCTGATGCGCGTCCACACCTGCCCGAACGACCCGAACCACCCCCACCGGCTCAGCTTCCAGTGACCTGAGGTGCCCCTACCGGTGGACGCGCTTGCCCAACCTATCGAATATCGATAGATTGTTATCGTTGCTCGATCGAAGGGGATGTGATGGGGAAGCTGATGGTGCTGGCGCTGCGTGCGGTACTCGCGGTGCTGTTCGCCGGTTCCGTTTTCGTGGAGGCGGTGATGGTTCCGCTGCTCGCGATCGACCTGGAGGAACTGAAGCCGGAGTACGCGTACCTGCGGACACCGCTGCTCGTGCTCATGGTTCTGGGCCTGCTGACGGCGCAGACCGTCCTGTTCTCCGTGTGGCGCCTGGTGACGATGGTCCGGCGGGGAACGGTGTTCTCCCCGGCGGCCTTCCGGTACGTGGACGTCATCACCGGCGCCTTCGCGGTGGGCGCCGTCCTGGTGTTCGCGTTCGCCGTCGTCCTGGCACCGGGGGAGGCGGTCGCCCCGGGCATCGTCCTGCTGATCTGCGGCGCGAGCCTCGCCGTGCTCGGCATCGCACTGATCGTGCTCGTGCTGCGGATGCTGCTCGCCCAGGCC
The DNA here is from genome assembly GCF_042716475.1 of Streptomyces sp. NPDC058671. NCBI lineage: Bacteria > Bacillati > Actinomycetota > Actinomycetes > Kitasatosporales > Streptomycetaceae > Streptomyces > Streptomyces sp. NPDC058671. Next base: position 39,187 of record NZ_JBHXSA010000011.1, read on the forward strand.
GTCGCGCGTGACGTCGAGGCGGCACAGATGCAGGCCGAACTCGCCGAGGTGATCTGATGCCGATCGTCGTGGACATCGACGTGATGCTGGCCAGGCGCAAGATGTCCGTGGGGCAACTCGCGGAGCGCGTGGACATCACTCCCGCCAACCTCGCCGTACTCAAGAACGGCCGCGCCAAGGCCGTGCGCTTCACGACGCTCGCCGCCCTGTGCGAGGCGCTCGACTGCCAGCCGGGAGACCTCCTCCGCTGGGAGGCGGAGGACACGGCCGACGCGATGGCGACGGTCGGCGAAACACCTCAGGGCGACTGACGACCGCGCGCCCCACGCCGTCCTCCCGGCGTGGGGCACGCGAGGTGCCCGGACGGCCGACACCCCGCTGTGCTGAAGGTGTCCTTTCCGCGCCCCGGCGACATCCACGAGCCGGACGCCCTCGCCGCGTGTCCGACGGACCGGGCGACGGCGGTCATGCCGGTCGGCGGTGAGTGCCGGGGCCGCCATGGCGAGCGTCACCGTTCGTCACGCAGTCGCAGAAGATACGCCGCCGTCAGCGCGACCGCACGGTCCGCGTCATGCGACAGTTCCACGAGGGCCTGTGACGCCGTGGGTCCCGGGATGTCCGCGAGCGCCTGGGTCAGCCGCACGCGCGCCGGCGCCCCGACGGTGTCCGCCGCGAGACGGTCGACGAGCCCGGTGGCGATCTGATCCGCCGTCGCGGAGTCGCTCGCGAGGAAGCTCAGCGCGTCGGCCGCGTCGGTGTCGTTCCTTCCCTCCACGACCATGTCGAAGAGCGTCGGGACCGCGTCGAACACCCCCCGTGTCCCCAGTGCCAGAGCCGCATACCCGCGTACCACCGCGTCGGGGCTCGCGAGGACCTCGCGCAGCCGGGCGGCGGCCTCGGCCCCCGGCATCGCGGCGAGAGCCTGCACGGCGCGACTCCGCACCGCGGCCACCGACGAGCCGAGGCCCTCCGCGAGCGGCGCCGTACCGCCGTCGCCCGCTCGCGCGAGGGCCCACCGAAGCGTTCCGGCGACGACCGGATCCGCCTCGCTCAGCACCGCCTCGACGAGGGCGTCCACCGGCACCGGAACCTCGTCGACCGACGAGAGCGCCGCGCGCTGCCGTGCGTCGGCGCTCTTCGACCTCAGCGCCTGGAGGAACGCGACGACCTGGAGGACGTCGTCCCAGGCGGCGGGTTCCGCCGCGTCGATCCGACGGAGTTTCGTCAAAAGCTCCGTCTCGGCCGCGATCCGTTCCCGCGTCTGACGGACCAGGTCGGCGACGAGCACCGAAGGCGTGAAGCCGGGATCATCGAGCGCGCGCCCGATCTCCCGCAGCGAGAGCCCCAGCGACCGCAGGCTCTCGATGTGGAAGATCCGCCGGATGTCGTCGCCGGAGTACTCCCGATAGCCGGAGCCCGTACGGCCCGAGGGCCGCAGCAGACCCAGCGACTCGTAGTGCCTGAGCATGCGGGCACTGACCCCGGACCGTCGCGCCACCTCACCGATCAACACGCCCCATCATCCCTCCTGGCCCGGTCCGTCCAGCGCCACGACCCGCTTCGCCTCCTCGATCGCGAACTCGAAACCGGCCTCCGGGTCCCGCAGCAGGCGTTCCGTGGCGAGCGCGTGCGCACGCACACGCCGGTCGGAGTCCGCCGTCGCCGCGTGCAGAGCCGGTGCGACGACGTCACCGAGCGCGATCAGCGCCCGGCTGAGACTCAGCTGCGTCTCCCGACCACCGCGCCCCAGTTGGGTCGCCAGCACAGCGGCGAGCCCGGACTCCTCGCCGTCCGGTACGAGCACGACCGCGGTCCGCCAGGCGCTCCGCGCCACGTCGTCGTCGCCGTCCGTCAGCAGCGCCCGCGTGATCGCCGGCCACGCCTGCCGGTCCCCGATCTTGGACAGCGTGTGCAGCGCCTGGCTCCGTGCCTGGGCACCCTCCGAGCGGAGTTCACTCAGCAGCGCGGGGAGCGTCAGGGACACCGGGTGGCGGGTGAGCGCCCAGGTCAGCATGTCGCGGACGAAGAACTCCGGCTCGATCGCGCTCCGCTCGACGAGCTTGTCGACGAACCCCGGGTCCGGCGTCGTGCCGACCGCCAGCGCCGCCCGCAGCCGCACGGAGGAACGTTCGTCCTCCAGGGCCCGGCGGGCTCGTACGAATTCCGTGGTCTGACCGGTCATGGTCATCGGGACCACCTCCTCGGCACGCAGTGAAGTCCTTGTCACCGTGTCAAGGTCAAACGCGGGCCCGCTCCCGGGAGGAACGTCGCGGGGAAATGGAGCGGGTCCGAGGGCGTAGCCTGCCCTCGGACCCTGTGAGTGCCGCTCACATCACACGCCGGCACACTTGAGGACCCGGGTCATTCGTCATTGCGTCGCGTCCTGCCTTTGGACCACCGCCGATCGAGCTCGGCGGACCAGATTCGAACTGGCATTTCGACGCACCAGGGCCCGGGCCCGGTCGATCCGGCGATGAGCGGCGCATGCTGAGTCTGGAGCAATAGTCTGAGATTGACCGCGGTCTGCCTCTGCCTGGTTGGGCCATCCCGGCGGGAAGTGCCGGGAGGAGGACTCGAACCTCCACTGGAACCGCGGATGTCACGACAAGGCTCAGCTTCAGCTTTGCGCTCCTCGCGCACCCCGGCCGCTTTCCGCGGCCGGGGAGCCTGGGGTGTCCCCGCTACCCGAAGAGGTAGCCGAAGACGGCGTCGCCGACCCGCTGGTCGGTGACCTCGGCGCTGTTGGCCTCCTCACGGGCGAACTTCACCGCCTGCTGGAGCTTCTCCACCCGCTCCAGCAGTTCGTTGACCCGCCGGGCCGGCAGCGCGCCCGAGAACTTCACCGTCGTCCAGTACCCGACCGGTACGTCCTCGTAGTAGACCTCGACCTGCGCCGGGTGCTTGTCCGTCGCCTCCGCCTTGACGTGGTTGCGCGGCACCTTCTTCGTACGGACCGTGCGGACGACCTCCGTCTTCCACGCGTCCGTCGAAGGGTCCTGCGTCCACGACTCGGCGGCGTCCAGCACCGGAAGCTTGCGGACGAAGGTGTTGATGTCCGTGAGCTGCTTCTCCAGGAAGAGGAGGTACGCGACGGGCGCCTGCCCCACGAGCACGCGTCCGTCGACCGTGACGTCGGCGCGTGCCTCGCAGTTCGCCCAGTCCTTGGTGGCCGTCACATCGAAGAGACGGGTCAGCGCCCGCGCGGTGTCGCGCAGCACGTCCTCGCCCTTCACCTGCACCAGGGTCGACTCCGGCGGAAGCTGCTCGCCCTCCTCGTCCTTCGGCTGGTACGTACGGGAGATGCCGGCGAGCAACGCGGGCTTCTGCAGGCCGTGGTGTGCCGCCGTCAGGTCCTGGTGCGCCCGGGACTTGACGCCCTTCTCCACTGCGATGATCTGGTTGAGTTTCGTCGCCACGTCGCCGACCCTAGAACGAAGGCCGTGGTCGGTCGAACGGTTTTTTCCACGGGGCGTGTCCGGTCGAGTGGGGACGCCGGGAAGCGGGCGGGGCGTCACCCCGCCGGTGCGACATCCGCCCACAGAGCCGCCGCGTCGGCCGAGAGCGGCGCGAGCCCTCCACCCGTGGCGGTGTCGCCCTCGTCCCACCACATGCCCTGACCGGACGCCAGGACACGCCCGTCGTCACCTGCCTGCCAGCGGCCGCGCAGGACGTAGAACACGCCGGCATGGTCGAACGGCGGGACGAGCGGATCGGTGACCCGGCGCACCGGGGCGGTCCAGCGGCCGCGCCGTACCATGATGTTGAGCACCCGGCAGGAGCCACTGGGGAGTTCGGCGGTGACGTCGAGGTCACCCGCGAACGCGAACGGTTCGCCCGCCCGAACCGGCATGCGTTCGAACGCTCCCGGGCAGGACAGCCGTACGCCGTCCCCCGTCAGGAGCGTGAGCGTCCGGTCGACTCCGGGGAACGTCGAGAACGGCCCGTCCCGGTCGATGTCGGCGACGCTCGCGCGCCACCCGAAGTCCTCGCTCCCCACCGGCCGGCAGACGATCTCCCTGGTCGCGCCACCGCCGTTGCGCCATCCACCGGCCGTCAGGGTCTCGACATCGAAATAGCGCACGGGCGGTCTCCTGACCTGCGTCGGTACGGGTGCGGACCACCCCTGAGCGGCGCCGTCGGCCGCGACGCCTCCGCCGGTGGCGACGGCGTCCGCGTCCCGCTGCGACCGGCCGACGAAGTCTATGCACGGGGACGCCGGGCGGGCCCCCGTACCGCAGGCGGCTGGTACGGGCCAGGATGCCGGGCCCGCGGTCCCACCGGCCGCGACATCAGCATCAGCCTCGGGCCTGCCCTGATCTCGGTCCGGATGGGGGGCAACCTTCCGGGGGACGTGTGAGTCTCCTGAACGATCACGTCGTGATCGGACCTCGAGGAGAACATCATCATCGCCATACGCAAGACCCTCACCGCCACCGCAGTAGTCGGCGCGGTCCTGACGGGCTCGGCAGCCTGCGGCACCGTGGAACAGCTGTCCGCCGGCAAGAAGCTGGACCAGGCCTTCGAGAAGCTCGGCAAGGAGAAGTCCCTCTCCTTCGAGTTGGACCTGGACGCCGACGCCGCAACCCTGAAACAGCTGGACGCCGGGTCGGACCCGGAGCCCGGCGAGGAGATCCCCGACGAGGCGGCCGATCTGCTCGGTGGCGCGAAGGTCAGCGTCACGGTGGAGTCCAGGAAGGCGATCGCCGAGTCCGAGGAGAAGGACTTCGTCGGTATGGCCATGAAGGTCAGCAGCGCCGACGGTGACCTCGTCGAGTACCGGGTCGTCGGCGACTACACGTACGTCCGGTCCGACGTCGAAGCCCTCACGAAGGCGATGGGCGCCCCGATGCCGCCCGCCGACGAGCTGCCCCCGGAGGCAGGGGGCCTCAAGAAGGCCCTGGAGGGCCAGTGGGTCAAGTTCAGCACCAAGGAGATGGAGAAGTTCGGCCAGGAGATGGGTGCGGGGTCCGCCACCGAGCCGTCCCCGGAGCCCACGCTGGACGCCAGGACACAGAAGAAGCTCCTGGACGCCCTGCGCGAGGTCGTCGCCCGTGAGGTCGACTTCAAGACCGCCGGGGGAGAGGACGGCACCGAGCACATCACCGCCACGGCCCCGTTCCGCACGCTGGTCACGGAGCTGTTCGGCGAGATCCGCCCCCTCGCCAAGGACCTGCCGCCGGGCATGGACCTGCCCTCGGACAAGGATCTGAAGGACGCCCCCGACACCGAGGTCACGGCCGACTTCACCCTCAGGAACGGGGAGTTGACCGAGGTGTACGTCGACCTCGCCAAGCTGGCCGAGAACACGAAGGTGAAGAAGTTCGGCCTGGTGCTGAAGATGAGCGGAGGCACCAGGCCCACGGCCCCGGCCGGAGCCACCGAGCTGGACCTGGAGGAGATCCTGGGCGGCTTCGCGAGCGTCATGGTCCCGGACGAGAAGTCCAGCGAGGGGTGATCCCGGCCCGGGGGTCGGGGAGCCCGCGTTGCGCGGCGCTCGTCGGACGACCGGCGCACCCGCCCGGGGCGACGCCACGTGCTCAGGACCAGCGCCCGTCCGAGACGGACGCACGAGCGAGCCACCGAGCCCCGGCACTGGCACCGGGCGCGCCGCCCACGCCGGTACCGCCCGCGAGTCCCTCCCGCCGGACGCCGGCGGGAGGGACCCGGGCCTCTGGGTACGCGTACTCATGTGCCGACCCGGCCCCCCCGGCCAGGATGGAACGCATGGACCTTCCCGTCGCCCCCGTGGCGTTCGACGATTCCGTACGGCCCCGTGCCCGTCGGGGCGCTGACGCGGGGACTGCCGTGGGGCTGCTGTTGTTCGAAGTGCTCGCCCTGCTGGTGGCCTTCGGCCTGTGGCTGGTCTCGGGGGTGAGCCTGGACCCGGGCAGGACGGCACGGCCCGACCCGGTGGGCGGCTACCTCGTCGCGGCGGGCGTGGTCGGGGCTCTGGCCGCCGTGGCCGCCGCGATCGCGGCCAGGTCCCGTGCGGTGGTGACGGCCTGGTCCCAGTGCTTCCTGGTCGTCGTGGTGGCGGTGGGGGTCGCCGGCGGGGCGACGGTCCAGCAGCACGAGCAGGGGCCCGGCCGCCCCGCCCCCGCGTTCACCGGGGAGACCGGATGCCGCAGCGGCGGGGACAACAGGGAATGCGCGGGCACGGGCGGCTGAACGAAGGCGCCGTCCGGAACGTGTGAGCCGCCAGGCCGCCCTGACTCAGCGGAACTCGTGGACCACCTGGATCTCACCGACGATGTGCGCGTTGAAGTCGTCCAACTCCTCAGCCGGAACCCAGAGCTCGAGGATCGTCCGCCCACCGGCCCGCTGGACGGGGTACCGGCTCAGGAACTTCGACTCGACCTCGAATCGGGTGACGAAACCGGCACCGCTGTGCTTCACGTTCCAGTCCCTGGCGATCTTGATCGCGTAGTCCTCGTCGAGGACGGGGTAGAAGATCGGCTGCTCGGGGAGCCGGGGCGGCCAGGCACGCCAGTCCAGCTCGCGGACCAGATCCAGCTCCTGGGGGCCGGTGGGGCGCCAAAGGGTCCTTGTCGCCTGGTGGCTGGTCATGTGAAGGGCTCTCTGAACGGGGGAGGCCGCTGGTACGGCTGGTCTGAGACCGGAAGATACCGGCGTCGGGGACGCGACAGCTACGGGGTTTCGCGGGTCCCCGGGGGGTGGCACGGGTCGGGCGGTCGGCCGGTCCGGCACGGTGGCCATAACCCCCGACGGGCAGTCAGAGGGCGTTCTGCGCGGACCCCGTACGAGGACGGAGTCCCAGCGGCCTCCTCGGACCCCGTACGAGGACGACGGGGTCCCAGCGGCGTGGAGGGCGTGCCCACGAGTGGCACGCCCCCCGGCCGCCCGATGCCCTGGCCTGTCCGTCCGCCCGCGGAGGGGGCCCCACGGCCCCGGCGTGGGGCCCTCAGCCCGCCGAACCGGTGGCGCGCCGTGTCCACCACCGGGGGCGGGTACGGGGGTGCACCGCGCGGCCCATGCGTCGTCCTACGACCAGGTAGCCCAGGAGCGCGCCCGCGGTGTTGAGGACGACGTCGTCGATGTCGAAGGCGCGTCCGGTGATGAGGGCGCCCTGGATCAGCTCGACGATCAGCATCGTCCCCACCGTGAGCAGCCCGACGCGCACCATCCCGCGCGTCCTGCGCGACAGGAGCGGCAGAAGGATGCCGAACGGCACGCCCAGGGCCACGTTCCCGCCGAGCTGCTTGACCGTCTCCACAAAGCCGGGCTGCTCCAGGTAGGCACGGATCGAGCGGCCCGGCGTGAGGTTGCTGTGGGTGAGGGACACGGAGGCCGGCGACTCGTTGAGCGTGAGCCCGGCCAGAACGATCGCGAACCCCACCATGCCCACGAGAGCGACGAGCGCGACCAGCACCCGGACCACCCGGTTGGGCCCGCGCCGTGGGGTCTCCTCCCCGGCGCCTTCCGGCGCGACCTCGGGCGGGGTGCCCCGACCGGCGTGGTGCGCCTCCGCCCCCGGATCCTTCGTCAGCTCACCCCTGGCAGCTCCGTTCCCGGCCCTCCTCCCGGAATCCGTCCTCCCGCCCTTCTCGTCCTCGTACACCGGGCCTGCCGCAGCCTCTTCGCTGACCCGGCTTCCTCGCCACAACTTCATATTCGTCCCCCAGCATCGGCCTTCTCAGAAAGATGCGACTACCCGGGAAGCCGCCCGGCAACCCGAGGCCCGGAGCCGGACGCGGGCGCCACCCGCACCGAGGGCGTACAGGCGCGCCACGCCACCGGCCACACGCGGCGCTCCCCTCACAACCGGGCCTGAAAAAGCGGGGGTTCGAGCGCAGCCGAGAATGACCGCGGCATGGCACGGGCACCAGACCCCCATGCGAGACGAACGAGACAGCCGAGACGACCTGAACGACCCGAACGACCTGGACGCCACTGAGAGCAGACCCTCGCGCCGGAACCAGCGAAGCGGCCGCCGCGCCCGAAGATGGCCTGTCGTCGCCGCCCTGCTCCTCACGCTCTCCCTGGCCCTGCTTCTCCTGCCACGCCTCTTCCACCTGCCCGGCCTTGGCGACCTCTTCGGATCCGAGACCCAGGACCGATCCGGCCCCGCCGTGCTGAAGTCCATCCAGGACATGAACCGCCACGAAGGCGCCGCCGGCACGTACCAGGTCGTGGTGGACCTGGAGAAGGACGCCCGGTTCCTGCCCGACGCGATCCGCGGCACCCGCACCTTGTACGTGGCCACCGGCAGTGTCAGCGCGTACGTCGACCTCGCCGGCCTCGGCCGCGACGCCGTCACCATCGACGAGAAGCGCACCACCGCCACGCTCCGCCTGCCGCACGCGCGGCTCGCCGAACCCTCGTTGAACCCCGAACGGTCCTACGCCGTCTCGAAGCAACGGGGCCTTCTCGACCGGCTGGGCGACCTCTTCTCCGACAACCCCGCCAACGAACACGCCGTCCACACCCTCGCCGCCCAGCACATCGGCGAGGCCGCCCGCGAGAGCGACATCACCACCCGCGCCGAGCGCAACACCACCAGCATGCTCCAGGGTCTGCTCCACGCCCTCGGCTTCGAACAGGTCACCGTCACCTACACGTGAGCCGGGAGGCGTGAGCCCCGGCGTAGCCCCCGGGTGGCGGAGCGAACCCGTGGGCTCGGCGGTCCGGTGGCGGCCCCCGGCCGGAGCGAGCGGTGCGGCAGCCACCCCCACCTCAATCCCGCAGGTGCGGAAGGAGCCGGTCCGGAGTGAGCGGCAGTTCCCGCAGCCGTACGCCCACGGCGTGGTGCACGGCGTTCGCGATCGCGGCGGCCGTCCCGACGATGCCGATCTCCCCGATCCCCTTGCTGCCCATGGGATTGAGGTGAGGATCCTCCTCGTCCAGCCAGTGCGCCTCGATCGCGGGCACGTCGGCGCAGACGGGGACGTGGTACGAGGCCAGGTCGCGTTCCGCGAAGTCCCCGAACGCGGGATCAAGGGTGCTGCCCTCGGTCAGCGCCATGCCCAGGCCCATCGTCATGCCGCCGATGAACTGCGAGCGCGCCGTACGCGGGCTGAGGATCCGGCCCGCGGCGAAGACGCCGAGCAGTCGCCGGACGCGTACCTCGCCCGTCACGGTGTCCACCTCGACCTCCGCGAACTGCGCGCCGAACGCGTGCCGCGCGTACGGGGATTCCCGCCCGGCCTCCTCCGTGGTGTCGGCCGACGCCGTCAGGCCCTCGGGCGGGAGCGGCCCGGAGTGCGCGCGCAGCATGCCGGCCAGGGCCGTGCAGGCCTGGTGGACGGCGAAGCCCCAGGACGAGGTCCCCGAGGAGCCGCCCGCGAGCGGAGCGGTCGGCAGCGCGCTGCTGCCGAGCTCCACGCGCACCGAGGCCGCGGGGACACCGAGCGCCTCGGCGGCGATCTGCGCGAGGACGGTCCGCGCCCCGGTGCCGATGTCGGTGGCGTTGAGCCGTACGAGGTGACTCCCGTCGGGCGCGGCGTGCGCGGAGGCCGTCGAGGGGCTGAGGAGGTACGGGTAGGTGGACGCGGCCACGCCGGTGCCGATGAGCCGCTCATCCCCGAACCGCTCGCCGGTCCCTCGTGCTCCTCCCGTCCGGCCCGCGCCGGGCCGGGGGTCGCGGTCCGCCCAGCCGAAGAGCCGGGCGCCCTGCCGCAGGCACTCGGCGAGGTTCCTGCTGCTGAACGGCCTGCCGCTGTCGGGTTCGGTGACGGGCTCGTTGCGCAGCCGCAGTTCGACCGGGTCGATGCCCGTCGCGACCGCGAGCTCGTCCATGGCCGTCTCGAGGGCGTACATGCCGGACGCCTCGCCCGGGGCCCGCATCCACGAGGGGGTGGGCACGTCGAGGGCCACCACCCGGTGGCTCGTACGGCTGTGGGGCGAGGTGTACATGGTGCGGGCGGGAGCGGCCGCCTGTTCGACGAACTCCTTGACCGTCGACGTCTGGGTGACGACCTCGTGGGCGAGGGCGCCGATCACACCGTCGGTGTCCGCGCCGATGCGGACGCGTTGCACGAGGGGTGCGCGGTGGCCGACGGTGGCGGCGAGGTCGCGGCGGGGGAGGACCAGCTTGACGGGCCGCCCGAGGTGCCGGGAGGCCATCGCGGCGAGGACGACCTGCGGCCGGGGGGTGCCCTTGGAGCCGAAGCCGCCCCCGACGTACGCGGAGACCACCGTGACGCGTTCCCCGGGCACCCGGAGGAGCTGCGCGAGGACGTCCCGTACGGTCGTGGCCCCCTGGCTGGAGTCGTACACCGTCAGGTCACCGTCCTGCCACCACGCGGTGGAGGCGTGCGGTTCCATCGGATGGTTGTGCTGGGCGGTCATGGTGTAGGTGGCGTCGACGCGTACCGTCGAGGCGTCGAAGGCGGTGTCGAAGTCGCCGCGCTCGCGCAGCGCCGGATGGCCGCCGTTCGCCTCCTCGGGGGCGTAGAGCCGGGGATGGTCGGCGGGCGGCCCGGGGTCGTGGTCCTCGACGACGTAGTCGATGCGCAGCTCGTCGGCGGCCGCGCGGGCGTTCTCCGGCGTGTCGGCGAGGACGACGGCGACGTACCAGCCTTGGTGGGGGACCCGATCGTCCTGGAGCAGCGCCAGGGTCGGGTCGTCGCCTTCGCCGAGGCGGGGCGCGTTCTCGTGGCTGAGGACCGCGAGGACGCCGGGCCGCCGCAGGATCTCGTCGGCGTGGACGGCGGTGACCCTGCCGCGCGCGACGGTGGCGGGCACGGGGACCGCGTGGACACAGCCGGGCGGGGTGTGCTCGGCGGCGTAGCGCGCCGCGCCGGTGACCTTCTGCCGCGCGTCGCGGCGCACGGCGCCGGCGCCGACGTCGGACACGAGCGGGGGCGAGGGCTGGGGCGGGGGAGCCGGGGTCATGACGGCCTCCTCAGGGGCGGGACGCGAGATCGGTGAGCACACGGACGGCGAGGCCCCGGGCGAGCGGCACCTTGAAGCCGTTGTCGCGGAGCGGCCGGGCCGCGGCGAGTTCGGCGTCGACGGCACGCGTGTACGTCTCCCGCGTGGCGGGTGCTCCGCGCAGGATCTCCTCGGCCGCGCGGGCCCGCCAGGGTTTGTGGGCGAGGCCGCCGAAGGCGAGAGCGGCGTGGCGGACGACGCCGTCCTCCACCGTCATGACGGCGGCGACGGAGGCGAGCGCGAAGGCGTACGAGGCCCGGTCGCGGGCCTTGAGGTAGGCGCTGCGGGCCCCGGCGGGCGGGGGGAGCGTCACCGCGGTGACGAGCTCACCTGGGCGGACGACGGTGTCCTGCTCGGGCCGGTCACCGGGCAGCCGGTGGAAGTCGGTGACGGGCACGGTGCGCTCCCCGTCGGGTCCGAGCAGGTGCACCCGCGCGTCGAGGCAGGTGAGGGCGACCGCCATGTCCGACGGGTGCGTGGCGACGCACTGCGCGGAGTGCCCGAGTACCGCCAGGTCGCGGTGGACTCCCTCGCGAGCGGGACAGCCCGTGCCCGGTTCGCGTTTGTTGCAGGGCTTGGAGGTGTCCTGGAAGTACAGGCAGCGGGTGCGCTGGAGGAGGTTTCCCCCGGTGGTGGCGGCGTTGCGCAGTTGAGCGGAGGCGCCGGCGAGGAGCGCCTGCGACAGCGCGGTGTAACGGGACCGTACGACGGGATGGACGGCCAGGTCGGTGTTGCGCACGGTGGCCCCCACGCGCAGGCCGCCGTCCGGTGTCTCCTCGACGTCGTCCAGCGGCAGCCGGCTGATGTCGACGAGGAACGGAGGGCCGGCCACCCCGAGCTTCATGAGGTCGACGAGGTTGGTGCCGCCGGCGAGGTACTGGGCCCCGGGGTGGGCCGCGTACGCGGCGAGTGCCTGGTCGGCGCGTTCGGCACGCAGGTACCCGAAGGGCTTCACGACGCGGCCTCCTCGATGGCGTCCACGATGTTCGGGTAGGCACCGCAGCGGCAGAGGTTGCCGCTCATGCGCTCCCGGATCTCCTCCGGGGTGAGGGCCGCCGGGCCGCCCCCGTCCGGCTGGTCCGGTGGCGTCACGTGCGAGGGGTGCCCGGCGGCCGCCTCGTCCAGCATGGCCACGGCCGAGCAGATCTGGCCAGGCGTGCAGTAACCGCACTGGAGGGCGTCCCGGGCGACGAACGCCTCCTGGAGCGGATGGAGCCGACCGTCCTCCGCGAGGCCCTCGACCGTGGTGACGGGCTCGTCGCACGCCACCGCCAGCACCAGGCAGCTGTTCACGCGCCGCCCACCCACGAGCACCGTGCAGGCACCGCACTGCCCGTGGTCGCAGCCCTTCTTGGACCCGGTGAGGTCCAGGTGCTCTCGCAGGGCGTCCAGGAGGGTGGTGCGGTTGTCGAGGTGCACGGCGTGCGTGGTCCCGTTGACCAGGAGTGAGACGGGCGACGCGAGGCCCTGTGGTCCTTCCGCCCCGCCGTCGCGTACGGCCGCGCTCCGGCTGGTCCCTTCGGTACGGTCCACGGTGCTCGCTCCTCCGGCGGTGACTCGGGTGACCTTCTGCCCGACATCCCCTTCCCCCCCTCCTGCGCCCCATGTCCGCCTGTCCGCCGAACGGCGCAGGGTCGTCCCGCGGCGGACAGTTCGCCGTCACCCGGACGGCGGCGCCCATACCGGGGTGAACCGCCCCCGCCGCGGAATAAAGTGATCGCGCTCGACACCACCTGTGATCAGGTTGTGACGCAGTCAGCTCCAAGATGTGCGGATGTCTCTACTCGGCTGGCAAACGCAACGGCCCGCACCTACGACACCGAGGTTGCGGTTGGCAAAACATGACGAAGCATTCACGCAAACACGACGAGTACGTCTCTGGAGTGCGCGCCGAGCTTCTGGACGCGTACCGGACGGGCGTGCCCGACCGGGACGACCACGACCGCACCCCCTGCCCCTACTGCCGGGCACTGGAGGAAGCCGATACAGCGGCCGCACGCCGAGACAAACGAAAGACGAAAGGGTGACGGGCGGTCTCCCGTCCCCGGGGACGCACTCGTCGAGGCCTCCGTACGGGAGCGGCGTCCTGGTCCTTCGACGGTCGGACGCTCCCTCGGCGAAGCGAGCGCGCTGAGACGCCGACCACTCGATCGCCCCGGTTGATCCTTTCGCGGCGGGGTAGCGAAGCGGCATGGCCACCGACAACGCACCCACCCCTGCGACCGGCTACGTGCAGCCCGACATCGACGTCCGGACACTGGCCGCGGTGCTCGACGGCGAGCACGCCGAGATCCGCGACCTCGTCCGGACCAACCTGGCCACGTACGCCTCCATCCTCGAGGAGGCCGACGACCTCGGCATCGACGCGTTCCGCGAGCGGGTGCGGGACGTCGTCGTCGAGATGGCCGCGACCGGCCAGACGGGCATGGGCTTCCCGGAGGCTTACGGCGGGGGCGGTGACGTCGGAGCGTCGATCGCCGCGTTCGAGACGCTGGCCTTCGGGGACCTGTCGGTACTGGTGAAGAGCGGTGTGCAGTTCGGGCTCTTCGGTGGCGCGATCCTGCACCTGGGCACCGAACGTCACCACGACCTCTACCTGCCGGAACTGATCACCGGGGAGCTGATGGGCTGCTTCGCGATGACCGAGACCGGACACGGATCCAACGTGCAGGCACTCGGCACGGTCGCGCGGTACGACGCCGAGCGACAGGAGTTCGTCATCACCACCCATGGCGACCAGGCACGCAAGGACTACATCGGCAACGCGGCCCGGCACGCCGAACTGGCGGTCGTCTTCGCCCAGCTGGAGGTGGGTGGGAAGTCCGAGGGCGTACACGCCTTCGTCGTGCCCGTCCGGGTCGCGGGGGAGGTGGCGCCGGGCGTCCGGATCGAGGACGACGGCCGCAAGATGGGCCTCAACGGCGTGGACAACGGGCGCATCTGGTTCGACGGTGTACGGGTGCCACGGGAGGCGCTCCTCAACAGGTTCGCCGACGTCAGCCCGGAAGGCGTCTACGAGAGCTCGATCGAGAACCCCGACCGGCGCTTCTTCACCATGCTCGGGACGCTCGTGCAGGGCCGTGTCAGCGTCGCCGGTGCCGGGGTGAACGTCGCCAAGGTCGCCCTGGCGGTGGCCACGAAGTACGCCGTGCGGAGACGGCAGTTCGCAGCGGCGACGGACGCCGAGGAGCAGGTTCTCCTCGACTACGGTCTGCATCAGCGCCGACTGCTGCCGCTGATCGCGCGGACGTACGCCCTGCACTTCGCGCAGGACGTGGTGCGCTCGCAGCTGCACGACGTCTTCTCCGGCGCCGAGGACGACGCGCGGGCGCGGCGGCGGCTCGAGTCACGGGCCGCCGGCCTCAAGGCGCTGGCCACCTGGCACGCCACCCGGGTCGTCCAGGAGTGCCGCGAGGCCTGCGGCGGCGCCGGATATCTCGCCGTCAACCGGTTCGCCGCCCTCAAGAGCGACAGCGACGTCTTCACCACCTTCGAGGGCGACAACCACGTCCTGCTGCAGCTCGTGGCGAAGGGGCTGCTCACCGATCACGCGAGCGAGTTCGAGGACCTCGACCAGCTCGGCATGGTCCGGTACGTCACCAACCTCGCCGTGGAGACGGTGATCGAGCGGACCTCCGCCCACAAACTGCTCGAACGGGTACGCGACCTGCTGCCCGGCGGTGACGACTGGGACCGGGAAGCCGGTCTGCTCGACTCGGAGTACCAGCTCGCCATGCTCCGCTTCCGGGAGGAGCACATGGTCGCCGGCGTGGCCCGCCGGATCAAACGCGGGATCGACCAGCGACGCGATCCCGGCGTCGTCTTCGGGCAGGTGCAGGACCACGTCATCGCGCTCGCCCGCGCGCACGTCGAGCGGCTGGTGACGGAGGCCTTCGTCGACAGGGTGCGTGCGATGCCCGAGGGCGACGAGAAGGCGGCGCTCGCCCTGCTGTGCGATCTGTTCGCCCTGTCGACGATCGAGGCTGATCGGGCCTGGTTCATGGAGCACGGCCGGTTGACCGTTCAGCGTTCCAAAGCGATCACCCGTGAGGTGAACGACCTCTGCCGCAAGGTCCGGCCCCTCGCGGTCGACCTCGTCGACGCGTGGGGCGTCCCGCCCGAGATGCTGCGAGCGCCGGATCTGGTGGGCTGATCGGGTCGGGGCCGTGGGCGTGGGTGCACCTCCGCGCGCTGGAGTGGTGCCCACAAGAGTCACCGCGTGGTCCACCCGCCGGGTGGGAGCCGCTCAACGGTGGCACCGGCCGAGCTGCGGGGCGGGTCCCCAGGGCCGGCTGCCCGGGAGACCCGCATGCGGTGGCGGAGGTTGCGCAGGGCTCTCTCGCTCAGCTCGGCTGGTCTCCGGTGTAGCGGTAGATGCCGCCGGCGGAGTTGACGCACCAGACGGTGCCGTCGGCGGCGGCACCGATGTCGACCGCGGCACCGGGGATGCCGATCCAGGGGTTGGCGTCGTGGTTGGTGTAGCGGTAGATCTGGTCGGAGGAGTTGACTCCCCAGACGTTCGTACGGGAACCGGCGGTGATGCGGGTCAGGCCGCCGGAGATGTTCACCCAGTTGGTCGAGCCCTGGTCTCCGGTGTAGCGGTAGATGCCGCCGGCGGAGTTGACGCACCAGACGGTGCCGTCGGCGGCCACCCCGATGTCCACCGCGCTGCCCGGGAT
>NZ_JBHXSA010000011.1:54854-208985 GCF_042716475.1 Streptomyces sp. NPDC058671
GGATGCCCACCCAGGGATTCGCGTCGTGACCGGTGTACCGGTAGATCTGACCCGAGGAGTTCACCCCCCACACATGGGTCCGCGACCCCACCGAGATCCGGGTCAGGCCGCCGGAGACGTTGACCCAGTTGGTCGAGCCCTGGTCCCCGGTGTAACGGTAGATACCCCCTGCGGAGTTGACGTGCCACACCGTGCCGTCGGCGCCGACGCCGATGTCCACCGCGCTGCCCGGGATGCCCACCCAGGGATTCGCGTCGTGACCGGTGTACCGGTAGATCTGACCCGAGGAGTTCACCCCCCACACATGGGTCCGCGACCCCACCGAGATCGTCGTCAGACCGCCGGAGATGTTCTTCCAATCAGCCACGCTTGCCTCTTTCCTCGTCGCGTCCTGCCCCTGGTACATGCGACGCGACCAGGACACCCAAACGTGCGCATATGTCGATTGACCGTTCAAAACATCCAGAAATCGATGTTTGGCACAGGCCTGCCCTCCCGGCACATGACGCCGCGGCAGGAGGCGCCTCTCACGGAAGGCCAAAACCGCCGTAACCCACACGAGGGGGCGTCCCCACGGAGGAAGCCGGCCGGGCGATCAGGTCGGCGGCCATGAGCCGATGGCGTCGGTTCCCGGGATGAACGGCGGGGATGTCCCGGTCAGCCGTTGCCGCGGCTGAGCGACTGCCCTGCCGCAGGGTGGTGCTCGGGGGCTTTGCGCCAGCGGGCTTCGCAGAAGGAGTAGAGGCCGAACATCAGGAGGCCCAGCGCCGCGGCGATCAGCAACCAGGGTCCGGCGGGCGTGTCCGCGAACGATCGCAGTGTCTCGTCCAGCCCCTTGGCCTGACCGGGGTCGAAGCGCACCGCGGCCAGGAGGGCGAACACCCCGATCGCCGCCGCGACGACCCCGCACGCAACGCCTCCGATGACGCCCACGACGGCGACGACGCGCCGCGTCCTGTCGTCCATCCGGTCCGTCCGGAGGTTCTTCTCGAACTTCCGCATCACACTGCGCACCACGATCACCACGCCCGCGACGGCCAGCACGACGCCGAACACCCCGACGAGTACGCGGCCGAAGGGCCACTCCATCACCCGCGCCGTGTAGTCCTTCGACGTCTCGTCACTGGCGCGCGTCCCGGCCGCTCCGCCGACCAGCGCGGTCTGCGCCACGCTGATGCAGATCACGATGTAGAAGACGGCCACCCCCAACGAGCCCAGGCGCCGGGTCCACTTGTCACCGCCTGCCGTCGACTGGCCGAACGCGGCCTCGGACAGTCGCCACAGCGCCATCGCCGCCAGCCCCACCACCAGCGCCCACAGCAGCACCCGTCCGTACGGCTGCTCGCCGATGGTCCGCACCGCACCGGACCTGTCGGCCTCCTTGCCGCCGCTGTCTCCGGCGAGACCGATCCGCACCGCCAGGAGACCGACCAGAACGTAGATCACTCCCCGGGCGCAGAGCCCGACCCTGGAGGCGACCTCCATGGCCCGGCTGTCGGCCACACGCTGCCCCTGGGTCTTGGCCCGGCCGCCACTGTCGTCGGTCGCCATACCCGACACCTCCCGACGCGAGCTACCGAGGTCGCACGGCGTGACAGCGACCGCGTACGGCGATCCGCGACCCGCACGACTCGCGAGGACCCGTGGCCGGGACACAGCCGCACGGCGGAGGCGTCCGTTCACAGCCGCTCCTCCCACCATGTCACCGGGCGGCGCAGTCGACCAGCGCAGGCGGTTACTGCTCGGTATCCGCGATCTTGGTTGTCAGCGGTCGGCGAGGGCCGGGGTGGACAGCGGCTGGGGAGCATGGGAACAGGACGTGTCAGCCGGGATCGTGGGAATGCGCATCCGGCGCAGGAGATCACGAGTGGTGCGCCTGCTCAGCGTGCTGCGCCACGCAACGCCCGGGTGCCGGGAACGCAGGTGCGATAGCGCCCGGGTGTCAAGCCCCGTGCTGCAGAAGCGCTCGTCGAGCGTGATGGCGCTGATCACGCCGTGCGCGCAGTCGGCGCAGATCCGGTACTGGACCTGCCCCACCACCTGGCGGCCGTGGACGAGGAGCAGGCATTCCTCGCCCGGGCCGGAGTGGTCCGGGATGTGCGTGGACAGGAAGTCGATGGCCCGGTAGGCGAGGAGCCGACGGTGCAGCCGGCCGACGAGGCGGCCTCGGCGTGAGTGCCTGGCACCGGCTCGGCCGGAGGGCGGTGTCTGGGCCGTGGGGGCTGGGCCGAACAGTGTGCTCGTGGGACGCGCATGTTGTCCGTGCATGAGCGTCGTGTGCCCCGAACATCGAGCGGTACCCACCCCACATGGAGGTCGCTCGACGGTTGCGAGACGGTGCGCGGGGGCGATACCCATCCGGACGGCCGGCATCAATAGGGTGAGCCCCATGCCTGCCATGTTGAGTTCAACGAAGACTGCCGCCGCACTACGAAGAACAGCGAGGATCTCCGCCGAGTCGCTGCTGGTCCTGTTGATGGCGGCAGTGGCCCTGTGGATCCTGGGCCGCATGTGGTCGGTCGTCTGGCCGCTCATAGTGGCCTTGTTCCTCACCACCATGACCTGGCCCCTCACCCGTTTCCTGCGCAACCGCGGGTGGGCACCCGCCCTGGCCGCGGCCGTGGTCACCGTCCTCTTCCTCCTGGTGGTCGCGGGCATCGTCGCACTGATCGCGGTGCCGGTCGCCTCCCAGTCGGGAGAGCTCGCCGACGGGGTGGTCGAGGGCATCCAGAAGGTCCGCGAGTGGGCCGCCGGACCGCCGCTGAACATCGGGGACGACCAGATCTCCGGCGCCTTCGATGCCGCGGTCGCCCGCATCCAGGACAGTGTCGGCAGCATGGTCACCACCGTCGTCTCGGGCGTGAGCACCGTCTTCAACGGTCTCGTCACGGCCGTCCTGGCGCTTTTCCTGATGTTCTTCTTCCTCAAGGACGGCCCGCGTTTCCTGCCGTGGCTCACCCGCCAGCTGCCCGGCCGCCTCGCCACCGACATCCCCGTCGTGACCGCCCGCGGCTGGGACACCCTGGGCGCGTTCGTACGCTCGCAGGCGTTCGTCGGCCTGCTCGACGCCGTGTTCATCGGCCTGGGCCTGTGGTTCCTCGACGTCCCCCTCGTACTCCCGCTGGCAGTGCTGACGTTCGTCTCCGCCTTCGTGCCCATCGTGGGAGCCCTCTTCGCCGGCCTTGTCGCGGTCCTCATCGCCCTGGTGTCGAACGGACTGACCGACGCGCTGCTCGTGCTCGCGATCATCGTCGTGGTGCAGCAGCTCGAGGGCAACGTGTTCCAGCCCATGATCCAGAGCCGCGGCCTCGGCCTGCACGCGGCGGTCGTCCTGCTGGCCGTGACTCTGGGCGGCAGCCTGGCCGGCATCGTGGGCAGCCTCCTCGCGGTACCCGCGGCCGCGCTGATCGCGGTGATCTGGAACTACGTACGGGAGCAACTCGCCGTCCCCCGGGAGGAACCGGACACCGACGAGCCGCCCACCTCCGAGAACGCACCGGCGTAGCACCCGGCGGTAGGGGGCGGCAGACCGAGCAGCACCACGTTCGTCGAGGTGAGGACGTCGTCGTTGCCGATGTCCGGACCGTCGCCGATCACCGGCGACGACCCCGAGGGCCCGCGGGAGTCCTTGCCCGCGCCTGCAAGGGCCGCGACGCCAACCGGAGCCTGCCTCGCCCGCCCCCGCCCTCAGCCCGCGTGCGGCGCGTCCACCTGCGGCAGCCGCCCCCGGCACGTACGGGTCCGTGACATCCGAGGGGGATGCCAGAGGGCGTGGATCTCCGGTGCCGGTTCACGATCCTCGCGAGGAAGACGTTTGTACGGCTGGAATCGGTGCAGACGCTGACCTAACACAGCCTTTACACGACGAAGCGGAGACACACCATGGGCATCATCGCGTGGATCATCATCGGCCTCCTCGCCGGCGCCATCGCCAAGGCCCTGATGCCGGGCAAGGACCCGGGCGGCATCATCGTCACCATGCTCATCGGCATCGTCGGCGGTCTGCTGGGCGGCTGGCTCGGCAAGGTGATCTTCGGTGTCGACTCGATCGACGGCTTCTTCGACCTCTCCACCTGGATAGCCGCGATCATCGGCTCTGTCATCCTCCTCGCCCTGTACCGCCTCTTCACCGGCAACCGACACTCGCACCGCCACGCGTGATCCACTGACGGCGTACGCCCTCGACATACCCGAACGGCTCCCCTCCCCTTTCGTGGGACGGGAGCCGTCGGCGTGCGGAGACCGGGGACCCGGCCCGCCCGAAGCCCGAGGCACCGCCGCCGCAACGCGCCGCCGCCCCCGCAGCGCGCCCCTCCGCAGTACGCCGTCGCCGCGCGCCGACGAGCGGCGCCGGGGAACCGGAGGTGATCGCCGGCCGCCGCGTACGCCTCCACCCGACCTGATCCACACGAAAGGCCCTGGCCGACACCCCCGCCCCGGCCATGACGCACCTGAGTCTTCCTCGGGTCGTCGGCCCGGGACGCCGCCCGCCCCCGACATCATGCGGGTACCGGACGCCCCCTCACGTCGGACCCGTCCCGTACGGTTGGGGCGGTGCGGTGGCGGGCCAGGTTCTTGGTCAGGAGGCGAGTGGACTCGGCCACCCCGATCTCGGCGCCTCCTTCAGGGGCCGGCAGTCGTCCGTCGGCGAGCCGGAGTTCGGCCAGGGCGGTGTCCATCGCCCGGTGCGCGGCGAACAGGCACGGGGTGCTGTAGATCGCGACGTCGACCCCGAGGCCGTCCAGTTCGCCGAGCGAGAGACGCGGGGACTTGCCGCCGGCGATCTGGTTGAAGAGCAGCGGCTTGCCGTCGACCACCTCCCGGATCCGCTCGATCCACTCGATGCTGCGGACGCCGTCGACGAGGACGACATCGGCATCCGTGGCGGCCAGGGCCCGCGCCCGGGCCAGGATGTCCGCCTCTTCGGTCGCGTCGGTGCGGGCGACGACGACCAGGTCCTTCCGGGTGCTGAGCACCATGTCGAGCTTTTCCAGGTACTGGTCCAGCGGCAGGACCTGCTTCCCGTCGGCGTGCCCGCACCGGCGCGGGCGCTTCTGGTCCTCGAGGATGACGCCCGAGGCGCCGATCCGTTCCAGGCCGTCCACGACATGACAGGCGACTTCGGCATCGACGTAGCCGTCGTCGATGTCGACCAGGAGGTGGTGGTGGGGGAAGGCGCCGCGCAGCCGCTGCACGAAGGCCATCATGTCGGGCCAGGCGATGAACCCGATGTCGGGCAGCCCGTAGTAGGAGGCGGCGAATCCGAACCCGGACACGAACAGTCCGTTGTAATGTCCGGCCGCCACGGACGCCGAGTACATGTCGTACACGCCGATCAGGGGCGTGGTGCCCGGCTGGGCGATGTCGTCGCGCAGGGTGTTCCCGTAACTCATGGTCAGTTGCTCCGAGAGTGTGTCGCACATGGGGGAGGGGAGGGCGCTGCGCCTCGGCAGCGCTCCACCGAAAAGGATCATCTCGTGACCGTCTTGTGGCGAATGGTTCCTGCAGCGCTTCGAACGCCGGCGCGTCGGCCCGTTCGCCTCACCCCGGAACAGCCTTTCGGGTCGATCTGCGTTCTCCTGGCGGCCTTTCGGAGGCCACCGGGAGTCGAGTGAGGGGGCTGCGGAAGAATTCCGCTCGGTTGTCTCGACTCGTAAGACTCGCCGTGCGAATCGGTGGTGACTTCCGCCACAGCTCCGTGAGTTGAACCGTATACGAACCGCCCTCGTCTCCCGCACGGCACTTCCGGATGGGAAATTGCCGACCGCATGGTTTCAGCCCTCTCGGAGGGAGAGCTGCGGCGGCTCCCAGGGCCTTCGTGTCGCGGATGGCGGGGGAGGGAGGGGAAGCCTTTCCGGCCATCGCGTACGACGCCACGGCTCGTCCGTGGGGACGCCTCGGAGAGAACGAGAGGACTCATCGCGTACACAACAGGGCGCCCAGAAGTGGACGTATGGCGCAATCCGCCGGGTTGTGGGGGCGCCGGCTCCCGGCCTATGTTCCGGGTTGCAACAAACGCGACGCCGTGCCGGACGCCCGGCCAGGAGGAGAACGACCATGAACGACGCCCTGCGGCAGCAGAGTTGGAAGATCCGGACGGAATTGCCCGTCGAGTACGAGATAGTCGAAAGCCACGGCCTGCTCGACCCCGGCAACCCCGAACTCCTGACCATTCCCGGCGGAGGCCGGGTGGGGGGCACCCGCCTCGTCATCCTCGACCATTCCGTCGACGCGTTATACGGCGAGAAAATTCGGGACTACTTCTCGGAGAACGAGGTCGCGGTCGAATACCTGACGCTTCCCGGCTCGGAGGAGAACAAGTCCATCGAGCGGGTCCTGGAAGTGGTCAACAAGCTCAACGAGGTCGGCACCAACCGCCTCAGTTCTCCGCCCATCGTCATCGGCGGCGGCGTCGTGGCGGACGTGGTCGGGCTCGCCGCCAGTCTCTACCGGCGCGGCATCCCCTTCGTGCGCGTGCCCACCACCCTGCTCGGTCAGGTCGACGTCAGCGTCGCCGCCAAGTCCGGCATCAACTACGGCGGATACCGCAACCGCCTCGGCGCCTACACCCCGCCCCCCAGGACGCTGATCGACCGCCGCTTCCTCGCCACCGTCCCGGACCGGCAACTGCGCAACGGCATGGGCGAGATCTTCAAGATGGCCCTGATCAAGGACCTGCGGCTCTTCGAGCTCCTGGAGGAGTACGGCGCCGAGCTCATCGAGACGCGCTTCCAGGACCCCGAGCCCGGGAGCACCGGTCTGCCGGGCGCGGTGGCCGACGAGGTCATCGGCCGGGCGATCGCGGGAATGGCCGAGGAACTGCAGCCGAACCTGTGGGAGAAGGACCTCCAGCGATCCGTGGACTACGGGCACTCGTTCTCCCCCCTGGTGGAGATGCGCGCCCTCCCCGAGCTGCTCCACGGCGAGGCCGTCGCCATGGACTGCGTCTTCTCCGCCCTCATCGCCGCCGACCGCGGTCTGATCGACGCCGCCGAGCTGGAGCGCATCGTGGCGGTGGCACGGCGCCTGGGGCTCGAACCGTCCCACCCGCTCTTCTGCGACGTGGCACTCGTCCTCGAGGGTCTCGCGGACACCGTGCTGCACCGCGACGGTCGGCAGAACCTGCCGATGCTCACCGGCATCGGTCAGGTCTGCTTCCTCAACGACGTCACCGAGAACGAGATCGAGCGTGCCTGCCGGGGGATGGGCCGCCTGCTCCCCCTCGACGCCGCCCACGCCGAGCGGCCCGTCGGCGCGGACCGGTGAGCGCAAACGCCGACGCCCCGGCCGCCCCGGACTCCCTGTCGGGGAAGGTCGTCGTCGTCACCGGCGGGAGCACGGGCATCGGCCGGGCGTCCGCCGTCGCGTTCGCCGAAGCCGGCATGCGGGTCGTCCTCGCCGCCCGCAGCGAGGACCTCGGCGCCGAGGCCACGCACGAGATCCGGTCACGTGGCGGTGAGGCGCACTTCGTCCGCTGCGACGTGACCCTCCCGGACGAGGTCCACGACCTGTTCGCCCGGGTGATCGAGCGTCATGGCCGGGTGGACTGCGCCTTCAACAACGCCGGGGTGCCGGGTGACGGACGCCTGGCCGAGCTGACGCCCGAGACCTTCGACCGCGCCTTCGCCGTGAACGCCCGGGGCCTGTGGCTCTGCATGCGGGAGGAACTGCGGCTCATGTCCGCCCAGGGAGGCGGCGGCAGCATCGTCAACAACACGTCGGTCCACGGCGTCCGCACCGTCTTCCCCGGCATCGGCGCCTACGTGGCCTCCAAGCACGCGGCGGTGGCTCTGACCCGCATGGCGGCCATGGAGCACGCACGCGAGGGAATCCGCGTCAACGCCGTCGCCCCCGGCCCCGTCGAGTCCGCCATGCTGGCCGCCTCGGAGGCTGCCGTCGGCGGCGCGACCACCTGGCGCGGACTGATCCCGTCCGGTGAGATCGGCACCGCGCGCCAGGTCGCCGACGTCGCGCTGTGGTTGTTCTCCGGCTCCTCCTCGTACGTCAACGGGCAGGTCATCGGCGTCGACGGCGGATTCCTGGCGACCTGATCCGTCCACCTCCCCCTCCCCGTCCAGGGAAGCGAAGGACACATCCATGCATGACCTCAGCACCTACGACTTCATCGTGGTCGGCGCCGGCGCGGCCGGCAGCGTCGTCGCCGCACGGCTCAGCGAGGACCCCGCCCGCAGCGTCCTGCTCCTGGAAGCCGGGCCTCCGGACACCGACCCGCGCATCGCCCGGCCCGCCTCATGGCCCTCGCTACTCGGCGGCGAACTGGACTGGGCCTACCGGACCGTGCCGCAGACCGCCCTCCACGACAGGCGGCTCGCCTGGCCGCGCGGCCGGGTCGTGGGCGGATCCGGGGCGATCAACGCCATGGTGCACATCCGCGGCGCCGCCTCCGACTTCGACGCCTGGCAGCGCTGGGGAGGCGAGACCTGGGACGCGCGGCACTTCCTGCCGTACCTGGAACGGCTGGAAGGCCCCGCCCACGCTGCGCCGTACGGCACGCTCCCCGTCGCGGAGAACACCGACCCGCACCCCTTCGCCGCCGCGTTCGTCACCGCCGCGCAGAAGTACGGACTGCCCGGCAACCCCGACTTCAACGCCGGCCGCCAGGAAGGGGTGGGCCTCTACCGCACCACCCGCACCGCCGACGCCCCCGGCGCTCCGGCCCGCCGCGGCAACACCGCCCGCACGCACCTCGAACCGGTTCTGGACCGCCCCAACCTCACCCTGGTCACCGACACCACCGTCCTCGGCCTCGTCACCGACGGCGGACGCGTCACCGGGGTCCGGGTCCGGCGCGGTGGCACGACGACCTCCGTGGCCTGCACGACGGAGGTCGTGGTGTGCGCAGGTGCGGTGGCCGCCCCACAGCTGCTGCTCCTCAGCGGCGTGGGCCCCGCCGAGGACCTGCGGGCCCTGGGCATCCCGGTGGCGGTCGACCTGCCCGGCGTCGGAGCGAACCTGCACGACCACGTACAGGTGTCGCTCGCCTACGACACCGTCGAGGGCCGCCCCGTCGCCGACCTCTCCAACCTCGGCGAGGCTGGCGGCTTCGTCCGCCTCGACGGCACGCCGGGCGAACCCGAGATACAGCTGTCCTTCGCACCGATGAAGGACCTCAACAACGCGGCCCGGCTCGGACACGGCTTCACCATCGGCCCCGGCGTCACGCGCCCCCTCAGCCGCGGCCGCCTCACCCTCGCCTCGGCGGATCCCGACGCCCACCCGCTGATCGACCCCGCCTATCTGACGGACCCCGCCGACCTGGACGTCCTGGTGGAAGGCGTACGCATCGCCCGCGACATCGCCGCCACGGATCCGCTCTCCGGCCTGACCAGCGGGCGTGCCCCGCTGGGAGCGAACGCCACCCGCGCGGAGGTGGAGGCGTTCGTACGCGCCAACGCCCAGACCCAGTTCCATCCGGTCGGGACCTGCCGGATCGGCGCCGACGGGGACCCGGACGCGGTCGTCGACCCCAGGCTCAGGGTGCGGGGCACGACGGGACTGCGCGTGGCCGACGCCTCCGTCATCCCGAGCATGATCACCGGAAACATCCACGCCTCCGTGGCCGCGGTCGCAGAGCGGGCGGCCCGGTTCATCCAGGAGGACCACGGATGACCGGGACCGGCCGGGCCCGACGCGGCACCAGAGCACGGATGGTGCCCGGAGCGCCCACGGCGCCCGGACCACACAGGGCACCCGGACCACACATGACGACACCCGGACCACACAGGGCACCCGGGCCCCACACGGCACGCGGACCCACACGGAACCAGACCACACACGACCACCGAACGCGCATGGACTCGCATGACAACGGCACTCGCATGACAGGGGATCACCCATGACGACGCACGACGAGCACGACCACCCCCTGCGCTGGGGCGTCCTCGGAGCCACCTCCTACATCGCCACCCACCTGATGCCGGTGGTCGCCTCGACGCCCGGCTGCGCACTGACCGCCGTCGCCAGCCGCCCCGAGCGGCACGCCGCCGCGGCGGAACTGGGCCGTACCTACGGCGCCACGGCCCACGCCGACTACCAGGCGCTCGTCGAGGACCCCGCGGTCGACGCCGTCTACATCCCGCTGCCCAACACCGATCACGTCGACTGGACCCTGCGCGCCCTCGCCGCCGGAAAGCACGTCCTGGTCGAGAAGCCCATGGCGATGGACGAGGAGGGGTGCGCCCGGATCGAGAAGGCGGCCGAAGCGGCGTCCCGGACCGTCATGGAGGCGTTCATGTACCGCTTCCACCCCCAGCAGCGGCGTGCCGCCGAGATCCTCCGCTCCGGTGAGATCGGCGAACTGCGTCTCGTACGCGCCTCCTTCGCGTTCCGCATCGAGAGCGGCAGCGGCAACATCCGGCTCGACCCCGCCCTCGGCGGTGGAGCGACCTGGGACGTCGGCTGCTACGCCGTCGACGTCCCCCTGCTCTTCTTCGGCGAGGCGCCGCACCAGGTGAGCGCCAGGTTCAGCAGCCGTCCCGGTCTCACCGTGGACACCAGCGCGGTCGCGACCATGGACTTCGGGCAGGGGCGCTCGGCCGTCGTCGACTACAGCATCGACTACGGACCTCGTGCGGCGTACGAACTCCAGGGGACGCACGGCACCCTCACGGTGCGCAACGCCTGGGCCATGGAGGGGGAGGACGGGGTCATCACGGTTCTCTCCGGGGACGGCGTCCGCGAGGAGACCGTCCCGTCGGCCAACCACTACCAGCGCCAGGTCGCAGCCTTCGCGCAAGCCGTACGGGACGGGTCACCCGCCCCGATGTCGCTCGCCGAATCGCGGCGTACCGCCCGAGTGAGCAGCGCGTTCGTGGCGTCCGCAGCCGCCGGCGGCGCCGCCGTGGTCACCTCGGGAGAGGTTACGGAGACGCGGTGACCCGGACCGGATCCCCCGCGACCACCCGGACCCTGACGGTCTGCGTCGCCTCCGTCGGCGGGCTGCTCTTCGGCTACGGCACCGGTGTCATCGCGGGTGCCCTGCCGCTCGTGACCGGCGCCTACGGCCTCTCCTCCTGGTCGCAGGGCGCCGCCGTCTCGGCCGCTCTGCTGGGCGCGGCGCTGACGGCTCCGAGCAGCGGCAGGCTCGCGGACCGTTTCGGCCGTCTCCCGGTGATCGGTGCCGCGGCGGCGGTGTACGCGCTGGGCACCCTCGCATCCGCGGCCGCCGTCGGGGCCGGGTCGCTCCTCGCCGGACGCTTCCTCGTCGGCCTGTCCCTGGGCGCCACCTCCTTCGCCGTACCCCTGTACATCTCGGAGATCGCACCGCCGGCCCGCCGGGGCGCACTGGTCACCCTCAACCAGCTCATGATCACCATCGGTCTGCTGCTGTCCTACGTCGTCGCCTACGTCCTCGAACCGGCCGGCGCCTGGCGCTGGATGCTCGGCATCGGCATCGCCCCCGCCCTGCTCCTCCTCGCCGGGATGCTCCTCGTCCCCGAGTCGCCGGACTGGCTGCGCAGCCGCGGCCATCCGGTGCGGGCGGCACGAGCGGCGGCCCGGCTCGGTCTCGGGGCGGCCGACGGTCCCGCCCCGACGGTCCCGCCGCGGCGCGCCGGACTGCGACGAGCCTGCCGTCTCGCCGGCGGCCGATGGGTGGGGCTGGGTCTCGCCATCGCGATCCTGGTCCATCTGACCGGCCTGAACACGGCCATCTACTACGCCCCGACGATCCTCGCCGCCGGCGGCCTCACCTCGGCCGGAGGGATCGTCGGATCGATCCTCGTCGGCGTGTGCAACGTCCTGGCCACGGTGATCACCGTGCTGTTCCTCGACCGCTGGGGCCGACGCCCGCTGATGATCGGGGGACTCGTCGTCATGGCGCTCGCCGCCGTGGCCGTCACCGCCGCCGAGCTCTCCGGTCGCACGGGAGCAGCGACCGCCCTGTTGCTGTGCCTCTTCATCACCGCCGGAGCCGTGGGCCCGGCGGCGGTCTTCTGGGTGTACATCGCGGAGATCTATCCCGCCGAGGCCCGTGGCGCCTTGATGAGCCTGGCGACGGCGGCGCACTGGGCGGCGGACTTCGTGGTGGCCACGACGTTCCTCCCGCTGGTGCGGCACCTGTCCCTGGCCGGTACGTTCACGCTGTACGCGGCCATCACCGCGGCGTCGGCGCTGGCCCTGGCCCGGTACATGCCCGAGACACGCGGTAAGCCCCTGGTGACGGCCCCGCGACCGACGCCCGCCTGTGTCGCGGAGTGACCGAGGAGCGTAGGCGCACCGGCCGGGGGCCTCCCCTTCCCGCTCACTCCGGCGCGGCCGGGGTCTCCAGCGACGCATCCGAACGCGCGGGAAGGGACCGCCGAAGGCACCGGCCCCTGCTCCGCCCGGGAGGAGGCGGCCGAGGGCACGGGTCCCCCGGCCCGCGTGCGGGAAGGTGACGGCCAGGCACCGGACCCCTGCCCGCACAGCCCTCCTCCGTGCCAGTACGACCCGTCCACCCCCAACCCGAGAAGGCACACATGCACCCCCAGCTCGCCCCCCGCCACGCCAGTTGCCTGCTCTTCGACTGGGACGGCACTCTGGTCGACAGCCAGTACGCCAACTACCGGGCCATGGCCGCCGTCCTCTCCACCGAGGGCGTCGACCTCGAACAGGAGTGGTTCGACGCGCGCACGGGACTCTCGTCGGCCGAGATGATCCGTACGCTGGTCGGCGAGCGCTCCCTCCGGCTCTCCCGCTCCGTGGAGGACCTCGTCGCCGACCGCGACCGGATGTTCCTCGAAGAGGCCCACACCGTGCGGCCGCACCCGGAGCTGCTCCAGGTCGTCGAGGCCATGCACGGCCGGGTTCCCATGGCGGTGGCGTCCGGCGGAGCGCGTCACGTCATCGAGGCGACCCTGCGCCACCAGCCGTTCAGCGACCGGTTCGACGCCCTGGTGACCCGCGACGACGTGGACCGCGGAAAGCCCGCCCCCGACATCTTCCTGCGCGCGGCCGAGGTGCTCGGGGCTCACCCCTCGCGCTGCACCGTCTACGAGGACAGCGACGAGGGCATCGAGGCGGCACACGCGGCGGGCATGCCCGTCATCGACGTACGCCCCTACACCAGCGCCGGTTTCCGGCACGGCACGTGACGACATCGCCCCGCCCCGCTGAGGGAGGCGGCGGCCCCGTCGACCTCCTTCCCGGACGCGCTGTCCCCGCCCGTCCCCCCGCCGTCTCCGGCGGCCGCGGCGCCGGGCCCAGCTGTCCACACGTACTGCCGGCGGCCGCGGACCAGCCGATCGACGGCGCGGCCGGCAGCGCAGGCATGACCGTCGCGCGCTTCCGTCGCCACTTCCACGAGGCGAGGGGCGGCAGCCCCTCCACCTACGGGCGCCAGTTCCGACCGGCGGGTGAGGCGCTGACGTGCCCCCCGGCCGACCCCCTGACGCCGGCGGATGCGAGCCCACGACACGTCGGCCCGTGGCGGAATGCCGCGTACCGTGAGGCGGTTGCTTGGATGAGCGAGCGCTCAACATGTGCTGTCGTCGAGAGGAAGACCGTGGCAGAGCCATTCTCGGTACCCGTCGTCGTACGCGGATACGAGACCGACACACAGGGGCACCTGAACCAGGCGGTCTACCTCCAGTACGCGGAGCACGCCCGCTGGTCGCTCCTGCAGGAGAGCGGGATCCGGCAGGCGGATCTGCTGGAGCAGGGCGTGGGGCCGGTCGCCCTGGAGGTGACGGTCCGCTACCGACGGGAGTTGCGGGCCGGTGACGAGGTCGAGGTGACGTGCGCCTTCGTCTGGGGCGAGGGCAAGACCTTCCGTATCGAGCAGACCATCCGGAAGACGGACGGAACCGTGGCCGCCGAGGTGACGGGCGTCGGCGGTCTGCTCGACCTGACGGCGCGCAAGCTGGTGCCCGACCCGCGCGCCGTCTTCCGTACGCTGGCAGCCTCCCCCGAGGTCTTCGGCCTCTGACGGCCCGGACGGCGGGCGAGGCCGACCGGGGCGGGTGAGAGGGGCGAATTCGCCGTTGCCATGGCGGCCGGACTCGGAGAGGGTCCGTAAATGGACTTCTTCTGCTACCACCGCGACCGCGCCGATTCCATGACCCTGCGCGAGGAACTGATCGAAGAGCACTGGTCCTTCATGGACCAGTACACGAAGGAGATGATCGCCCGGGGTCCGACCTTCGCCGAGGGTGGCGGGACGCCCAGCGGCAGTGTGCACATCGTCGACCTGCCGAGCCCCGCCGCGGCGCGCTCGTTCGCCTTCGACGAGCCCAACTACCAGGCCGGGGTGTACCGCGACGTGCTGGTGCGCCGGTGGCACAACACGCTGGGGCGCACCATGGGGGACTTTCCCGGTGGTCCGACCGGCGGCAACCGGTACCTGGTGCTCGGCCTCGGTTCGGGCGAGGCCGCGGACCTCGCCGTGCCTGCCTGCAAGGACGAGCTGATCGCGTACGGCCCGTTGCTCTCCGACGACACCACCGCCTGGCTGGGTACGGTGGCGCTGGTCCGGGCGCCGGACGCCGCCGCGGCACGTGCCGTACTCACTCCGGATCGGTACGCGGACATCGAGGTCCACGAGTGGGAGTTCGGCGGCCGACGCTGAGGGGCTGACGGGCTACGGGTAGGTGTACCGCGCCAGAACCGACACGGCCCCAGTCCGCGACGCCCGCCGACGTGACGGGGGGCCGGAGCCGACAGTGGGGAGGTTCCATCGATTCGTCGTTGCATGGCCTCACCCTGTCCGCCCGGCGGCTCGCCTCCCAGAGCGCGGGTACTCAGCTGCGTCCCGAGTACGCGAGTACCTGCATTACGCGCGTACGCGAAGTACCCGCCCGGACCCGTCCGCCCGCCAAAATTCGACCGACGGGTGCCGCCTCGGGGAAGTAGCATCCGCGAATGCGCAACATCCAGGAGCTGGTCCCGGAGGCGGGTCAGGCGGACGCCGTCGGCCTGCGCGGGGTCGACGCCGCGGAACTGGCCCGGTACGCGGCCGACCCGGCGCACCCGTGGTGGCGGCGCAGACCGTGCGTGCACGCGCTGGCCGGACGGGTGCCGGAGGGGCACGTCGCCGACCTGATCGCCCGCGTCCGCGACTCGGGCGACGTCGGCGAGGTGCGCATCGCCCTGCTCGACGTCCTCGCGGGCCGGGAGGAACTCCTGCCGTGGCTGCGGCACGAGGACCGACGGCAGGAGGAGTCGTACGGCCTGCCCGAGGCGATCCTCAAGGCCCGTGGCCTTCTGGGCGACCGCTCGGCCGTAGCGGAGTTGGCGGCGCTGGCGGCCTCGCCGTGGCCACGTCAGCAGGCGCTCGGCGAGGCGGGGTTGGACGCGCTGGTCTCGCGCTACGGGGCCGAGGCGGTTCTTGCCGACGTCGGTGACGAACGGCCGGAGGACCGTGCCTTCCGTATCCGGACGCGCCACCGCTCGGGGGTGGACGTGACCGACGGACTGGCGGACGCCGATCGTGGCGTCGCGTATCTCGCCCAGTCGCTCGTCTCGGACGCGGATCGCCTCCGCCGCTACCTCGCTGAGGCGCCGACGACGGAGGCGAAGCTCTGGACCGCCTTCGCGCTGCACCGCCTCACCGGGGACGCGGCCGAGACGCGAACGATCTACGACGGGCTGGGGCGCCCCCGGGTCGAGGTGGTCGGCCTGGACGAGGAAGTCCGCAGCGCGATCGTGCACGCGTACGCGGGCGGCTGCCAGCGGGACAGTGACCCCCGGTGGCGCGTCGAAGCCCTCTGCACCGACCCGCCCTTCCTGCCCGATGAGGACGAGCGGCTCCGAAGGGCGACCGCCGCGCTGACCGCTGCGGGTCTCGCGCCGAGAGCACCGATCTCCTGCGGTGAGTTCCACCAGCAGGGCGGGGGGACCTACCACGTGATCGCATGCGGCGCGGGCGAGGTGTTCGTCAGCACGCTCGGCATGTTCGCCTCCGCTGCCGAGCCCGAAGGCGGAACCGAAGGCCCGACCGCGGCCCGTGAGGCCCTCGCCGCGGCCGGCTTCCGCTGGATCGACACCACGACGGGCGCGATCCGCGTCACCGATCTGTGCGTCTACCACTTCGGCGGTCGCAGGCCTCTGGACGTCGACACCCTGCTGTTCTACTGGCAGGACTGAGCGACGGTTCACACCGCGAGTACGGGCGGGGATCGCGCCTGGGGGCGGAACCTCACCACCGCGATGCCCCGGTACGACTTCACGGAGCCGTACCGGTCACACGACGGTTTTCCGGTGGTCCCGGTGGTCCCGGTGGTCGCAGGGCAGGCGGGTGGTCCGAGGTGAGACCGCGCTGAGACCGAGGTGGGCCGGCCCGCCTGCCCTGCGGCCGGAGATCAGGGCTTGTTGGCAAGGGCCCCGAGGTACTGGTTCACCTGCTCCAGTCGCGCGTCCATGCTGCCGGTCCTCTCGGACACGGCCCGCAGCTCGTCGCAGACCGCGAGCAGCGCGAGCGCCACCGCCCTCGTGCCGGGGTCGGACACCTCCTCCAGGGCCGACCGGGCCGCATCGGCCGCCGAGACGGGTCGGGGTTCCTGTGCCATGACTGCGCCTCCTGCCCGGCCGCCCATCGGCCGTTCCTGTACGTCTGCCCCGAACACCCCGCACGTACGGCGGCGGACAAGGTCTTCGTCGGCGGTGTGCCTCGGCAAGGGCACCGCCGCCCACCGGCTGGCCCGCCACCCGGAAACCCCGGGGCTTCCGCCCCCGCACGATGGCCGGGCCGGCTGACCGGGGGAGTAGGGGGTTTACGGGTGGCACTTGGGAGCAGGAGGGGGTTGAGACCCATCCGGTACGTCACGAGGAGGTCCCGATGTCGGGCACGGAGAAGAGCAAGGCTCAGGCGGAGCAGATCAAGGGCAAGGCCAAGGAGAACGTCGGCCGTGTCGTCGACAACGAGCGCATGACCGCCGAAGGCCGCGCCGACCAGGCCAAGGGCAACGCCCGTGAGGCCAAGGAAGACGTCAAGGACACCTTCCGGAACTAGGCACGCGCAGCGGCACTTCGCGCAGGACCGGGCCCCCGATCTGTCCCCCAGGTCGGGGGCCCGGCCGTGTCCGCGGGGTGAATCCTCAGGCGCCCGCCTCCGGCGCGACCGCAGCAGGTCGCTGACACCGCGCACGCCCCGCCCGAGACGATGACCTGCCCGGCGAGGGTGCGGGAGCAGGCCGGCGCCGCCACGATCGCAGCTGCGCGCAGCGCCTGACAGCACATCAGAAAAGCCTCTGCGCAACACAGTTACCTGCCCAAGGTCTTGACGTGTCAGCGTCGCGATGACTTCATGGGAGCGCTCCCACCCCTCGGGAGCACCCCTCGACGACTGGAGGCCCCCGTGAATACGCGAGCAGCGCCCATGTCCCGTGCCGTCCTCGCCCTCGTGACCGGGATCGCGACTCTGCTCGCGTACGTCCTCCTCGGGGGCGTCCACGCGGAGGCCCGGGCCGCCGACGCCATGGCGTCGGGACTTCACGTCAGCGACGGACGGCTGCTGGAGGCGAACGGCAACGACTTCGTGATGCGGGGCGTCAACCACGCCCACACCTGGTATCCGGGCGAGACCCAGGCGCTCGCCGACATCAAGGCCCTCGGCGCCAACACTGTCCGGGTCGTGCTCTCCAACGGCCACCGCTGGGCCGCGAACAGCCCCGCCGACGTCCGAGCGGTCGTCGCCGACTGCAAGGCCAACCGGCTGATCTGTGTCCTTGAGGTCCACGACACCACCGGGTACGGCGAGGAGGCGGCCGCCGGCACCCTCGACCAGGCGGCCGACTACTGGATCGGTCTGAAGAGTGTCCTCGCGGGCCAGGAGGACCACATCATCGTCAACATCGGCAACGAGCCGTGGGGCAACGCCGACCCGGCAGGCTGGACCGCGCCCACCATCGCCGCCGTGAAGAAGCTGCGCGCCGCCGGACTCGCGCACACGATCATGGTGGACGCACCCAACTGGGGTCAGGACTGGCAGGGCGTCATGAAGGCCGAAGCGCGGGCCGTGTACGCCGCCGACACCACCGGGAACCTGGTCTTCTCCATCCACATGTACAGCGTCTTCGACACCGCGCAGGAGATCAGGGACTACCTGGGGGCGTTCACCGCCGCCCGGCTCCCGATTCTCATCGGGGAGTTCGGAGGACCCGCCGACCAGTGGGGCGACCCCGACGAGGACACCATGATGGCCGCGGCCGAGGAACTCCGCGTCGGTTACCTCGCGTGGTCATGGAGCGGAAACACCGATCCCGTCCTCGACCTCGCCGTCGACTTCGACCCGAGCCGGCTCAGCGGCTGGGGTGAGCGGATCTTCCACGGCGCGAACGGCATCGCCCAGACCTCGCGAGAGGCCACCGTCTTCGGCGGCGGCGCCCCGGACACCCAGGCCCCGACCGTCCCGGGCGTACCTTCGGCCACCGCCGTCACCGCCGACTCCGCCACCCTGACCTGGGGCGCGGCCACCGACGACACCGGAGTCACGGGCTACGACGTCGTCCGGGTCAGTGGCGCCACCGAGACGCCGGTCGCGGCCACCGCGACACCCGGGGTCACGGTGACGGGCCTCGCCGCCGACACCACGTACACCTTCGCCGTGTACGCCCGCGACGCGGCGGGAAACCGTTCCGCCCGCTCGGCCTCCGTCGATGTCACCACCGACGACGGCACCCCCGTCCCCGGCGTGAGCTGCGCCGTCGGCTACCGCGCGGTCGGCGAATGGCCGGGAGGCTTCCAGGGCGAGATCACCCTGCGCAACACCGGCACCACCCCCATCCAGGGTTGGAGGCTCGGCTTCTCCTTCGCCGCCGGGCAGACCGTCGCCCACGCCTGGGGCGGCACCGCCACCCAGACCGGCAGCGCGGTCGCGGTGACGCCCGCGTCCTACACCGCCACCATCGCCCCGTCCGGCGCGGTCACCGTCGGCTTCATCGGGACCAAGGGCGCGACGAACCCGGCCCCGGCCGCCTTCACCCTCGACGGCGCACCCTGCACCACGTCCTGACCCCCCGGGGCGCGGACACACCGCCCGCCGCCCGGGCCGTTCCTCGGCCGGGGCGGCGGGCGAGCGGATCTCCACCCCCGCGACGACCAGGACTGCCCCCACCAGCTCTACGACACCCGCCGGACCAGACCCAGGAAGACGCCGCTTCGAGGGATGCGGGGTTCGCCGGGGTGGAGCCGCAGGCCGCGCCGGCCGAAGGTAGGTGGGCCGGCAACCCCGGCACGACGCGGCCGGGTGGCTCACGCTGTGGGTGGCGACCGCCTGCCCCACCGGACAAGAGCTGTTCGTCCGGGCCCGTCCGTACCGCGACACGCTCGCCCGCCTCCTGGGACGGGAGCCCGGGTGTCGAGGCCGAGGCCGAGGGCGCCGCCGGGACGGGGGCGGGGGCGCCGTTCCTCGCCTTGACGCCGGCGTCGGTCCCGCGCCCGCGCGCGTCCCGTGGCGGTGTACCACTGGACGGCCAGGACGAGGGCGAGCGCGAGTTCGACCAGATCCCCGCCGTAGTACATCAGCTGTGAGCCCGTGTGCAGGTCGGCGGCGGCGATGGGGACACCTGGCGGAGCCGTGGCGTACAGGCTCTTGGCGAGAACGGCGTGAGCGGCTCCGGCCGCGAGCAGCGTGCCACCGCGCACCCCGAAGCCGCTGGTTCCCTGGCGTACGGGGTCGAGCCGACAGACCGCGAAGGTGAAGAGCAGCCCGGCGGCCAGAACGTGAGCCTGTACCGCCGCGTGGAGCAACGGGCGGTGCTGGGTGGCGGCGAACAGCGACGTGCGGTGCAGCAGCCACAGGCCGCCGAGGTCCAGCAGCGCGGCGGTGGGAGGGAAGAGCAGCAGCGACGCGATCCTGCTGTGCGCGACGGCCAGGAGTCCGCGGCGCCCGCGGCCCGGCGCCAGGCTGCGCAGCAGCAGCGTGAGGGGACGGGCGAGTACGAGCAGGAGCGGCCCGACCATGCCGGTGAGGAGATGGCGGACCATGTGCCCGGTGAACGGCCCCCCTGGCAGCGGGCCCAGGACGGCCCATACCAGCGCGGCCCCGCCCGCGACGAAGGACGCGTCCCGATGCCACGGCCAGGCGTCACCGCGACGCCGGAGACGGGCTGCGGCCACCGGGTAGGCGGCGACCGCGACGAACGCCGCCCCCGCGAGGAGGGCCGCCACGCCGCCCGCGGCCGGACCGGAGTGACCGTGCGGCGACGTCACCTCGGGGCGGTCCGCGTCGTACGGCGGCGGGCACGTACGGCAAGGCCGCAGCCGACCAGGAGGACCACCGCGCCCGATACGTTCCACGCCCAGTCGTAGGGCGCGATCTCCACGCCGTAGCGGATCTGATGGACGCGCAGCAGCTTGTGATCCACGACTCCGTCGAACAACTGGAAGCCCCCGGCGCCCAGGAGAAGCCCCGCCCAGGCGTGACCGGTGGACAGGGCGTCGCGTCGCCGCAGATCCGCGTACAGGACGAAGCCGAGGACGAGCGCGAGGAGTTCCGCCGTGTGCAGCAGACCGTCGGACAGCAGCCCCACAGCAGGAGTGGAGCGGTCGTAGAAGTGGTGCCAGCCGAGAATCTGATGGAAGACGATCTCGTCGACGGCCGCCATGACCGCCGCCCCGATCATCGCGGACACCACAACGGAGCGCCGGGCATCGCGGGGGAGGTCGACGGCCTCCTCGTCACCGGCCGTTACCACCGGCCCGCCAAGCCGAAGGTCTCCCCACGGGGCGGCACGGCCCGCCGAGTGCCCGCACGACGTGGCACGGCTCGCCGAGTGCCCGCACGCCGGGGCATCGCGCGCCGGATGCCCGCTCGACGCGGCACTCCCCGCCGATTGCCCGCGCGGCCACCGCCGTGCGGCAAGGACGACGTCACGGCCCACCTCCTTCCCGACCACTCTCCACCGACCCGCCCCGGCCTCCTACCCGACGCGCCTGCCGGCCCCATGGACGTCCTTCCCGGCTCCCCGCGCAGACCCGCAGCGTCGCCCCTCGCTCGCGGCCGACGGGCGACGGCGGGGCTCCCGTGACACAGAGCCGGTCGAGGAGCCGGCCGCAGTGGGGAGCCCGGGTCACCGGGTGCGGCGCTTGCGGTCCAGCCGCCAGATCAGCGCGGACACCAGACTCAGAACGACCAGAACGCCGCCGGTCACGAGGGCGAGCATCCGGTCCGCCGTGTGAACGGCGGTGTTCTGCGCCTCCAGGACGAAGGGCGAGATCATCAGCCAGACACCCGCGATGCCGATGACGGCGTCGGACCACGGTCCCGAGCCCCGGTACATGCGCCGGCCCGCGGTGAACGCGACGACGAGCCCGACCAGCATCTCGTTCACCTGAGCGTCCTTGGGGCCGAGCTGCGTCGCCATGGGCATCAGCATCAGCAGTACGCCGACCGCCAGCATCAGCAGGCCGAGAATCTGATCGTGGGCTCCTTGACGCAGCGTGTGGGCCGGGTCCGACACGCGAGGGGTCAGACCCCTATCGATGTGGATCACCATGGATCTCAGCTCCTCCGGTACGGCTCATGCGCGACTACCCCTCCCCTTCGGTGGTACTCCGCACGACGGTGGTACTCCGCCCCTGCGGAGCGTGCCGCCCACGCTTCTGCTCGCCGGGAGACCGGAACGGAAGCGACGGGAGGAGACGTACGTCAAGTCCGTAATCCCGGGTAGGCGCAGTACGGGGAGCGCCACCCGCGTACCGGGTACGGACCTCGGCAGGGGCGGCCCGCCCCCGCCCGGGCCGCGCTCGCGACCGCGCGCACCCTCTTCGGCTGCGCCCCTCCTCCGCCGGGTTACGGAAAGTGGTATCTGATCATGAACCCTTCACCAACGGTCGGGCCCGCTCCCGTACGAATGGATACCGGCAGTGACTTCGCCCGGCTCTCCCGGAAGATCCAGGACGCCGGCCTCATGGCCCGGCGTCCCGGGTACTACGCGCTGCGCATCGCGGCCGTCACGGCCCTGTACGCCGGAGGGTGGACGGCCTTCGTCCTGATCGGTGACAGCTGGTGGACGCTGCTGGCAGCCGGTTTCCTCGCCTTCGTGTTCGGGCAGGTGGCCCTGCTCGCGCACGACCTCGCCCATCGGCAGGTCTTCCGCCTCCGCAAGGCCAGCGAGGTGTCAGGACGCGTCGCCGGGAATCTCGGCATCGGCATGGGGTACGGCTGGTGGCAGGACAAACACACCCGCCACCACGCCAACCCCAACCACGAGGACCTCGATCCCGATCTCGACCCGGACATCTTCGTCTGGACGCAGGACCAGGCCCGCGAGGCGAAGGGACTGCCGAGGCTGCTCGGCCGCTCCCAGGCGTTCCTCTTCTTCCCCCTGCTCACGCTGGAGGGGTTCAACCTGCACGTGTCCGGGGTGCGCTCGCTGCTCGACCGCTCGCTCAAGCACCGCGTGTGGGAGGCGGCCCTGCTCGCCGCACACTTCGCGGCCTACCTCGGCGCGCTGTTCCTGGTGCTGCCGCCCGGCAAGGCGGTGGTGTTCCTCCTCGTCCACCAGTGCCTCTTCGGCGTCTACCTCGGCTCGATCTTCGCCCCCAACCACAAGGGCATGCCGATCCTGCGAGGTGCCGACCGGCCCGACTTCCTGAGGCGCCAGGTCCTCACCTCCCGCAACGTGCGCGGAGGCCGGTTCACCGACATCCTCCTCGGCGGTCTCAACTACCAGATCGAGCACCACCTCTTCCCGAGCATGCCGAGCCCGCATCTGCGCAGGGCCCAGACCATCGTCCGCGCGTACTGCCAGGAACTCGGGGTCAGCTACCTGGAGACCAGCCTCGTCACCTCCTACCGCCAGAGCCTGGCCAGCCTCCACGCGGCGGGAGCCCCCCTCAGAAGGCCGCGCACCGCCTGACGCAACGCCCGGTGGCCGGCACGGTCCGTACGAGGTGCCTTCCCGGAGCCGGCCTCCGGGGCGGACGATCCCAGGGCCACCAGCTCCTGGGTGCATCGCGGCGGCTCCCCGCCCGGGGCCGCCGTCTTTCCGTCCATCCCGGGCTTCACGATCCGGCAGCGGGCCGTTCCGTCTTCGAGGGTTCCGAGGCGTCGGTGAGGTCGGCGCCGGTGGCGGCGTCCCGCTGGGTATGGGCGACACCGTGCCAGTCCAGGCACATGACGGTGGCGTCGTCGTCCAGGTGGCCTTGGCCGGCGTCGACGACCGCCCCGATGAGGGTGCGGGCGGCCTCGCGAGGATGAAGCTCGCGAGTACGGACGATCAGGCCCGACAGGTCGAGGTTCTCGGCGTTGCGTTCCAGCATGCCGTCCGTCAGCATCACCAGCCGATCACCCGGCCGCAGATCCAGCGACTGCACCCGGTAGATGTGCGCGCGTGCGGCGTGAGGGCTGAGACCGAACGGCAGGTCGACCCGGGGAACGATCTCCTGCACCTCCCCGTCCCGCAGCCGCAGCGGCCACGGGTGCCCGGCGTTGACGAACTCGGCCCGGCCGTCGAGCAGGCTGATGCGCAGCAGCTGCCCCGTGACGTAGCCCTTGCGACCGTGCTCCCGCATGGCCTGGTCGGCCTGGCGGGCCTGCTCCGCGAGTCCGGCGCCCGCCCGCCGCGCCCGGCGCAGGGCACCCACCACGAGGGTGGCCAGCAGCGCGGCGTCGACATCGTGGCCCATGGCGTCGGTCACGGAGAGCTGGACGGTGTCCCGGTCGATCACGTAGTCGAAGGTGTCGCCCCCCACGTGTTCGGCGGGCTCCAGCGCCCCGGCGACCGCGAACTGCGCCGCCTCACACGCCAGCGACGCCGGGAGGAGCCGGTGCTGGATCTCCGCGGCCAGGCTCAGCGGGGTGGTGCGCCGGCCCCACTGGTACACATCGGTGTGGGACCGGTTCGCGATGACGATGTACGCCAGCGCGTGCGCGGTCTCACCGATCTCCCGCATCACCTCGGCGCCCGGCACCGCGGGCAGGAACAGTTCGAGGAGCCCGATGGCGTCGCCGCGGTTGGTCACCGGGGCGACGACCCGCACCAGCCCACCTCCGCCCCCGTCCTCCACCCTCGGCCGCTGGCTGCGGATGACGTCGTCGTAGAGGGTGCCTCGCAGAGAGATACGCCGGGCCGGCTCATCGGTCTCGACGCTGCCCGCCGCCCCCAGCCGCACGACCGAACTGCCGGTGAAGTCAGTGATCAGGAACGACACCGATGCCGCCCCGAGGTGCTCCTTCAACATGCGCGCGACCACGTCGAGCGACTCCACGGGGGCTGCGGCCTCCGCCGCCTCCAAGGCCCCGGCCAAAGTCATCGTTCCGCCCTGGAGGCTCCCGCGTGCGGTGGGACGAGGGGCCTGCCCGCCGTCCGGCCCTTCTGAGCTCACAACGATCGATCCTTCACTACTCGATGTCGGCCGGGACTGCGTCCGGACGTCCGCACATCCGTGCCAGGGCGACCGGACACGTCACATTGCACCACGTGACGGTGTGCTGTCGGGTGCCAAGAAGCGGTCTCGACGAGCGGCGAACGGTGCGGCACGGACAGCAGTTCGCGGGCGCCGGACGAGAGCTTCACTCGGACAGACGACCAGATCGAGGACGGCGGGGACCCGATCACCGAGACTGACGCTCACGAGCCCGAAGGACGGTGATCGTACGGCCTGCCCCCCTGGCGACCATGGGCACGGGGAGGGGCGGGCGTCCTGCTGCTCGCCCCTGCACTCACCGGCGTCGGCGACAGCAAGAAGGGCAGCTGACCGGGTCTCAATGGCACGACGCCGTAACCGGACGATCGCCGACGGTCACCTCGTTTCGGTCGGTTCCGCGCCGGACGCCTCGTCCGAGCCGCTCGTGCCGACGGCCTCCCCCCGCCTCCCGCCGGTGGCCTTCGCACGCCTCGTGGCGGCGACCGCCGCAAGCACCACACCCACCGCGATCACCGTGAGACCACGAATCCATACCTGCGCCTCGATCTGTGTGGCGAGTACGACACAAGAGATCAGGCCCAGGACGGGGATCACGGTCGGAGCCCGGAAGTGGTCCGTCTCGCCCGAGTCCCTGCGCAGGACGAGGACCGCGGTGTTGACGATGGAGAACACCACAAGGAGCAGCAGGACGAGAGTGGAGGCCAGGTCGGCGACACTGCCGGTCAGCGCGAGGAGCATCGCCAGCCCCGTGGTGGCCACGATCGCGACCCAGGGCGTTCGGCGACCGGGCAGCACCTTGGTCAGACCGGTCGGGAGCAGCCCGTCGCGTGCCATGCCGTAGGCGAGGCGGGACGACATGATGCCGGTCAGCAGCGCGCCGTTGGCGACGGCGACGAGTGCGATGGCGCTGAAGAGCCATGTCGGAACGCCGCCCGCCGCCTTGACGACTTCGAGCAGCGGGCCGCTGGAACCGGCGAGCGTGTCGGTCGGCACGGCGACGGAGGCCGCGATCCCCACGAGGACGTAGACGACGCCCGCCGTCGCGAGTGCGCCGAACAGCGCTCGCGGGTAGGAGCGGCGCGGGTTTCGGGTCTCCTCCGCGACGTTCACCGAGGTCTCGAAGCCGACGAAGGAGTAGTACGCCAGCACGGAACCGCTCAGGACAGCTGCGGCAGCGCCCTTCTCCGGGGTCCCGAGCTGGGTGAGCCGGCTCGTATCGCCTTCGCCACGCGCCAGCAGCCAGACGCCCAGGCCGACGATGACGGCGAGGCCGCCGACCTCGATGACGGTGGCGACGACGTTCGCACGGGTCGATTCCTTGATGCCCCTCGCGTTGACCAGCGCGAGAGCGGCCAGGAAGACCAGGGCGACCAGTCCGACGGGAAGCGTGACGAATGCCGAGAGGTAGGCGCCGCCGAAGCCTCGGGCGAGTGCCGCGACCGAGACGATTCCCGCGGCGAGCATGCAGAATCCGGCGACGAAGCCGACGGCCGGACCGAACGCCCGTGTGGCGTAGTGGGAAGCTCCGCCGGCTCTCGGGTACTTCGTCGCGAGCTCGGCGTACGAGGCGGCCGTCAGGAGAGCCAGCAGGAGGGCGACGACGAGAGGCACCCACACGGCGCCGCCCGCGTCTGCGGCGACCTGGCCGACCAGGACGTAGACGCCGGCGCCCAGGACGTCTCCCAGGATGAAGAAGAAGAGCAGGGGAGTGGTGAGGGTCCGGTTGAGGGACGTTTCTGTCGCGACCCTCGGGGGCGCGGTTTTACCTGTCGACATGTCGACCCGTATCCCCTGGATGACGGGAAGCACACCCTCCCACCAGCACTTCACCCTTCAAGCGCTACACCGCGCGGGGCGGGAGGCGGGAGGCGCTTGCGCGTACAGGAGGCCCCCATTCCCTGTGGACGCCCGCCGGGGAGGGGGCGGCTCAGGGCCTGGGGTCGGTGCGGTGCCACCGAGGGCGGGCGTCGCCACCGCGACGCCCGGCGACAGAGGCGCAGCGCGGACATCGGCGCTGGACGCGATCCGCCGCACCGCCGGACTCGGGGAAGGCGTCCGTCCAGGTGATGTGCGGGAAGCGTCCGAGCTGGGAGCGGCTCAGGGAGAGACCGCACACGGTCTGGTTCATGCCGGGCTCCCAGGCGTGCACCTCGCCGGCGGGCAGGCGGCGCCTGCCTTCCTCCTCGTCCGTCCACTGCCCGGAAGCGGCGACGGAGTACTGCTTGACGCGTGCCATGGCGTTCTCCCCGATGCTCGATCAGTCGAACGAGTGCCCGGTCTGTCGTCGTCGATGTCCCTCGGGGCGGGCTGGTTCGCCGGGTGTCCTCGCAGAACACCGACCCTGCCGTGACGAGAGCGCGCGCTTGCCCATAGCGGTAGTCGATTGCCCCAGGCGAAGGCCTGCTCCATGCGTCAGCACGCACAGCGGTTCCCCCGCCGCCTCATACCCGGGATCTCAACACGTCGACCTCACAGCCTGGCGCGAACGGGTCGAAGCCGTGCTCGATCAGCCAGCGAACTGCCAGCAGACTTCGCAAAGACCACCACGCGTGGATCACGTCGAGGTCGACGTCGGTGCCGTAGCCGGCGAGGACGTCGTCAAGGTGCTCCTCGTGTCCGAGCGTGAAGGTGGCGAGGTCGTACAGAGCATCACCCTGGCCCGCCTCGGACCAGTCGATGCTGCCCGTCACCTCGTCGCCGTCGACGAAGACGTGCGCGATCTGCAGGTCACCGTGCGTGAACGCCGGAGTCCACGGCCGGAGCGAGGCCTCGGCGACCCGGCGGTTACGGGTGACCAGGTCAGTGGGAAGGAGTCCGTTCGTCACGAGCAACTCGCACTCGTCGTCGAGTTCCGCCGCCAGCGCGACGATGCCCCTGCCGCCCCGGCCCGGCCGGGGCGGCAGCGGCGCGTCGTGCAGCTTCCGGATGGCGGCGCCGGCCGCGGCCCACGCCGCCGACGCCCCGCACGGCGCCCTTTGCGGGTCTGGCTCAACCCAGCGCATGGGCGAATCCTGCTCCAGCTGGGCTTCGAGCTGTGCTGGGCCGCCGACGGGTCCGCGGGGCTCAGAAGGTTCGGTGGGGGGCAGCACATCCGTGAGCGTAGGGGGTGGGACGCCGAGCGACCACAGGCGCTACGGGTACGTGCGCACGTCGTCGTTGTAGTCGCGGGCCCGGTCCCGTACGAGCTCCGGCAGGGTGCCCGTCGCCAAATCCGCGAGGGTCGTGCTCTCCAGTACCTGGCGCAGACTCGTCCGCACCGCACGCCACACGTCCGGCATGGGAGCCGCCGCACCCTGGTACTCGAGGCCCGTCAACTTCAGGTCCCGCACACTGACGAGCGGTCCGTCCATCGCGCGGATGACGTCGGCGAGGGTGATCTCCGCGGGCGGCCGCGTGAGGGTGTAACCACCGTCGGGGCCGCGCACGCTGCGCACCAGACGCGCCTGCCGCAAGTCGCTGAGCACGACGAAGAGAAAGCGGACGGGAAGGTCCTGGCGTCCGGCGATGTCCTCGGCCTTGAGGGGCCGGTCCGACGTGCAGGCCAACTCGGCCATGGCCCGGATGGCGTAGTCCGTTCGTGCTGAGATCCTCACGGACTCAATGTCTCACGAGTGGCGGGGACCTGACCTGGAGCGGCGTTCACGGGCTCGTCAACAGCACTCCGGCGCCACGTTGTTGTCCGGAAGCGGCGTTGCCACTCCACTTTGTCCATCGACATAGTGAACATTGGTCCGCAGTACCCAGCCCTGGTCCGGAGGTCTCCGTGGTGCCTGTCGTGTCCTCGCCGTCCGTCGAGTCCGCCCGTCCTCGCAGCACCGTGGCAGTCGTCGGCGCGGGCGCGGCCGGCGCACTCGTCGCCGTCCAGCTGTGCGAAGCGGCCGGCCGACGCCGTATCCAGCTCGAGCTGGTCCTGGTCGACCCCGCGCCGGAGGCGGGCCGGGGTACCGCGTACGCCACCGAGGTACCCGAGCACCGGCTCAACGTGCCCGTCGGCGGTATGAGTTGCTACCCGGACGATCCGGGCCACTTCCGGCGCTGGCTCTGTCGGCACGGCGAATCCACCGTCACCACGGCGGACTTCGTCTCCCGGTACCGCTACGGCTCGTACCTCGCCGACACGCTCGGCCGGGCCGCCATCAGGGCGCACGGCACGGTCTCCGTACGGCGACTGCGCACCCGGGTGACCGGATGCGCCGACGCGACCGGGGAACGGCTGGAACTCCGGCTCGCCGACGGTGGCACGATCACGGCGGACAGCGTGGTCCTCGCCACCGGGCCCGCGGCGGGCCGGGCCGGCTGGGCTCCGCCCGAGC
This sequence comes from Streptomyces sp. NPDC058671, assembly GCF_042716475.1. Classification (NCBI taxonomy): domain Bacteria; kingdom Bacillati; phylum Actinomycetota; class Actinomycetes; order Kitasatosporales; family Streptomycetaceae; genus Streptomyces; species Streptomyces sp. NPDC058671. The sequence continues at coordinate 83,477 of NZ_JBHXSA010000011.1, forward strand.
TGCTCGCCTCCGACCGGTTCGTCCCCCATCCCTGGAGGCCGGGCGCGCTCGACGCCGTCGGCGAGTCGGACGATGTCCTCCTCGTCGGCACCGGTCTCACCGCCGTCGATCTCGCGCTCACCCTCGACCGTCCCGGCCGCACGGTGCACGCCGTGTCCCGCAGCGGGCTGCTGCCCCAGCCGCACGCGGTCGCCCCGCTGCCTCCCGTACCGCCGCCGCCAGGGCTCGCGGCCCTCCCGTTCCACCGCCTCCGCAGGGAGCTGATGCGGCACTTCGCCGCCACGCGGCGGGCCCACGGCGACTGGCGGCCCGCACTCGACGGGCTGCGGCCGGAGATCGTACGGCTCTGGCAGGGCCTCACCGACGACGAGCGCGCGGAGTTCCTCGGCCGTGACGCCACCCCGTGGAACGTCCACCGGCATCGCATGGCACCCTCCACCGCCGAGGCCGTCGCCCGGGCACGCGCCACCCGCAGGCTCCAGGTCCACGTCGGCCGGGTCGCCGCCGCGGGACCGTGCAGCGACGGTGGCCTGGTCGTTTCCCTCGCCGACGGCCGTGAGCTGCGCGTGGGCTGGGTGGTGGACTGCACCGGGCCGGGGCTGCGGGCCGACGCCGGCGGCGACCCGTTGTGGAGCGGGCTGCTGTCCGACGGTCTCGCCGTACCCGGACCGCTGGGCATCGGGGTGTCCACCGAGGGCGGCCGGCTGCTCGACGCCCAGGGGCGCCTGACGCGGCCGCTGTTCACGCTGGGTTCGCCCCGCCGAGGCGAGCTGTGGGAGACGACGGCGATCCCCGAGATCCGTACCCAGGCCGAGGAGGTCGCCCAGGCCGTACTCGGCCCGCTCACCAGTGCTCCCCGTCCGGTACGCCGTCGGCCCACCGACCAGTTCGGGCTGCCGCTGTCCACCCATGCGGCGGCTGCGGCGTCCTTCCGCTGCGGACTCACCCGGGTGATCACCGTACGGGCGAAGGCGGCGGAGTCGTTCGCGCGCGCCACCGAACTCGACCCCGGGTTCGCGCTCGGGCACGCCGCACTCGCCCTGCTCGGTCACGAGTGCGGAGCGGACGTCGACGTCGCCCGGGAGCTGGCGGACGCCCAGCGCAGCGTGCGGGACCGCGGCGACGAGCGGGAGCGGTCGTTCGTCGACGTCGTCACCCGCCGCATCAGGGACCGCGAGGCCCACGCGGGTGCCGCGGGCGAGGGAACGGGCGACGGTGACACCGCGCTCATCCACCACCTCGGCCGGTTCCCCGCCGACGCGTTCGTGCTCGGTATCGGCGTTCCCACCATCGCCTTCTCCGGCATCACGGATCTCGACGGCACACTCGCCCTCGATCTGGTGGAGAGGACCGCGTCCGCCTACGAGGGGCACTGGTTCCACACCTCGCTCCTCTCCTTCGTCCGGCAGGAGCAGGGAAGGATCGAGGAGGCCGGTGACCTCGCCCGGTCAGCACTCGCCGCCCAACCCGCCTCCGGGCACGCCGTGCACGCCCTCGCCCACGTCCACTACGAGTCCGGTGAGCACCGCACCGGCCGGGACTGGCTCGACGGCTGGATCGGGGGCCAGGGGCGGGGCGCCGTCCACCGGGCGCACTTCTCCTGGCACGTGGCCCTCCACGAACTGGCCCTCGACGACTCCGCGGCTGTACGCCGCCGCTGGTTCGCCCAGCTCGCGCCGGGCCAGGTCGACGGGGTGCGGGCCCTCGTCGACTCCGGCTCTCTGCTGTGGAGGGCCCGCATGTCCCGCAGCTGGACCGGCCGCGTCCCCGTCGACGGAGTGCTCGACACCGTCGCCCGCGATCTCGTCGAACGTCCGGCGACCGCGTTCACGGCCCTCCACAGCGCCGTCGCCCTCACCGCCGCCGGCGACCTCCCCGCACTCCGCCGCCTGCGCACCCACGCGGCCGGCGCGGACCCGGTGCAGCGGGAGGTCGTCGTCCCGCTCTGCAGCGCACTGGAAGCGGTCCTCGAAGAGGAATGGGCCACCGCGGTGCGGGAACTCCGCGGACTGCTGCCCTCGCTGCGCCGTGTGGGAGGTAGCGCGGCACAGCGCGAGGTCGTCGAGGAGACCCTGCTGTACGCGCTGGTGGAAGCGGGGCACAGCGACACCGCCCGCCACCTCCTCGAACAACGCCTCGATCGCCGTGCGTCCCCGCTCGACCGGCGCAGGCTGGCCGGACTGAGCCTCTGACGGCGTGAGGGAAGGGGACGTCGCGCTCAGCTCCGCCCCAGTCGGGGTTCACGCGCCGGGCTTCACGCCGTGAACGTGCTGGTGCGGAGCGGCTTTCCCGGTACCACGAAGGAAGACCCGGCTGTCCAGGGACTACTCCTGCCGCCACGGCATGCGGTTGCGCAGGCTGACCGCCATGGCGTCCTGAGCGGGCCCGGGCCCGGCCCGCTCAGGACGCCACCGCCTTCCTCTGGCCGGGCGGGGCCGGGCGCCGGACCCGGGCCCTCCCCTGGCCGGGCGGGGCCGGGCGCCGGACCCGGGTCGCCGCCCGTGTCGTACCCCCGTGGTACTCATGTCGCATGAGCCAGTTCCGCGACTTCAACCTCAAGCTGCTCGTCATCGAGGAGCTCATGTACGGCCCCGATCCGCTCCTCCCGGTCTACGACCTGCCCGCGCGGCTGGCCGAGCGGGGGATCGGCGACCCCGCCTCCTACGTCCTGAAGAACGACCTCTACGCGGAGGTGCTGCCGGAGTCCCGGGCTCATTTCGAGGAACTGGAGATCCCGGCCGAGCTGCTCGCCCGCGTCGAGGAGCTGTGCTTCGACGCCGGGGCGGACGTCTTCCGGCACTGCGCCCCCGCCTGGGACGGCGAGGACGACCTGTTCGACGTCCGCTCGCTCGACGACCTCGCCCTGCTGCCCAACCTGCGGGAGGTCACCTTCGTGGAGGACGGCGTCCTGGCCGTGCCGGACGCGGCGGAGGTCTTCGCCGCGCGCGGCATCGGGACCGACTGAGCCAGGAACCCGTCCGTCACCGGCTGCGCCTCCCCGGCCCCTCCGGCCCGGGGAGGCCGCGCACCGCCGTCCCGCGCACGCCTCCGGCGCCTGGGACTGTTCCGGCGCCCGTGACCCGAGCGTCCCGCCGGAGGCGTCCCGTGACACAGTGGCTTCATGTGCGGCCGCTACGCCTCGACCCGTGGTCCCGAGGACCTGACCCGGCTCTTCCGGGTCACCGACTGGAACCCTGACGAGACGCTGGCCCCCAGCTGGAACGTCGCCCCGACCGACGAGGTCTACGCGGTCCTTGAACGCACCGCGCGGGATGAAGGCGACGAGGTACGACGGCAGCTGCGGGCGCTGCGGTGGGGGCTGGTGCCCTCGTGGGCGAAGGACCCCAAGGTCGGCTCCCGGATGATCAACGCCCGGGTCGAGACCGTGCACGAGAAGCCGGCGTACCGGCGTGCCTTCGCGAAACGCCGCTGCCTGCTGCCGGCCGACGGCTTCTACGAATGGGACCCGGTGAAGGACGAGGCGACGGGCAAGACCCGCAAGCAGCCGTACTTCATCCATCCCGCCGACGGTCAGGTGATGGCCATGGCGGGTCTGTACGAGTACTGGCGCAACCCCGACGTCACGGACGACGACGACCCTGACGCCTGGCTGACGACCTGCACGATCCTCACCACCGATGCCACTGACGCGGCCGGCCGCGTGCACCCCCGCATGCCGCTCGCCCTCAGCCCCGTCCATTACGACGCCTGGCTCGACCCCCGCCACCACGACATCGAAGACCTCCGCGCCCTGCTCATCCAGCCGGCGGACGGCCGGCTCGACGCCCGGCCTGTCTCCGCGGCCGTCAACAGCGTCCGCAACAACGGCGCCCACCTCCTCGACGCGGCCACCTGACCGCGCCGTCGTCGTTCGGGCCACCCCGCTGGTCACTCGGCCGAAGCCCAGCGCTCCGACCGGCGCGCCTCGCGCGGCCCCACCGTCGGCGACGCTCCGCATACCGCGGGCCAGCGGGATCACCGGGGGTGGTGCAGGAGGTCGTACCGAGCGCGCCGCAGGGTGCCACGTGGACAACTCCTCGCTGTCCTGTCGGCGACGGTCTGTCGGCGGAGGCCGGAGAGGGTGGTGCCACCGCTCGTGCGCGCCGTCAGCCCCGCGGGACGAGCGGCACCACCGCTCGTCCGGCCGGCTGCCACGGGGTCAGCGCAACCGGTATTCATGAGGGTGCCTATCAGTGCATACTCGGAGGCATGGCAGACACCACAGTGAAGGTCAGTTCCGAGACCAGGGACCGGTTGGCCGCCGTCGCCGAGGCCCACGGCATGAGCCTGCGCGCGTTCCTGGCGGACCTGGCCGTCCAGGAGGAGAACCACCTGAAGCTGACCCGGGCGACCGCCGTGTTCCGCGAGGTCACCGGGCGGCCGGGCATCGCGGAGGCGTTCGATGCCGCGTTCCCCGACGACGCCCCGGCCCCCCGAGATGCCGCACGCCGGGTGGCCTGACCTTGGAACTGCACGTCGACCTCCGATGGCTCCTCGACCGCCAGGAGGAACTGCTCGGCAAGGAACTCGGTGTCCGTGACTGGTCGAGCCTGGTGGCCGCCGTCGCACGGCACAAGGTGAACACCCCGGGTCTCGACGCAGGCGAGCCCGATGCCTACTGGCGTGCCGCGGCGCTGCTGGATGCCCTGGTACTGCTGCGGCCGCTGCCGGCCCGCAACGCGTTCTTCGCGTACGGCGTGGCGGTGGCGTACATCCGGGCTTCCGGAGCGGGTGTCGATGACGACTTCGAGCCGTGGGAGGCGCTGATTCGCGATGTCCGCGGGCTGCGGCTGTCGGTGTATGACATCGCTGACCGGCTCCGATCGATGCAGCCGCTCCGCTGACCAGCGGTCCCATGGCGACGAGTCGGCGCCGCCCGGGCCTGATTCCGGCGACGGCTCCGCCCGTTGTGCAGGCGGAGCACGTCGGCACGGGCCGGCAGGGGCAGCGACTGCCGGGCCGGATCCGGCAGGGGCAGCGACTGCCGGGCCGGACCCGGCAGTCCATGTGGGCTGGGTGACAGCGGCCGCGGCTTCGCGGGTATGGAGAGCCGCAGCGCTCTCACCGCCGCGGAGCCGGCGGCGGACGGGGTGTCCGTCGAGGACGGCGCCCGAGGCCGGGAGGCCGACGCCGTAGCGACGGCAGTCGTCAGCCCGCGGTGCGGCGGCGATTCCGAGCGCCCGGATCCATGCTTCGGTGTCTCGCCGGGGAAGCCGCAGACCGGCCCACCGGTCCGGGTGCACCGCAGGAACTCGGCGCACAGCGCTCACGAGGACCTCAGAAGGCTACTTCCGAAACGAGCCTCAGCACTCTCCGCGCCATGTCACCTTGGTGATGACGGCGTCGTGGTGGAAGCTGAGGCCGTAGTGGCCCGGGCCGGGGTAGAAGTGAACGCACTCCGAGCCGCTGCTGACGCCCTTCCACTCGACCTGGATGTGGTCGAAGCCGGGGAAGGGCGCGCCGTTGTTGAAGATGGACCGGCCGGTCACACTGCCCGACCAGTTGCCGTCCGACTTCAGGACGAGCCGACCCGTCCCGTAGTCACCGGAGTAGACGCAGAAGTAGCCCTTGTCGCAGCCCGGCGGCACCTCCGCGGCCGAGGCCGTCGGCGCGGCCCCCAGGACGCCGGTGATCGCCGCCGCCGCGGCCAGGGCTCCACGCGCACGCTTGTTCATATCGGTTCTCCTTGATCGAAGGTTGTCCCGCATCGGGACGGTGAGTCGGCGCTCGCGGTATGAGCCCCGGCGGTTCCTCCCGGCCCGATCAGCAGACCGGTACTCCGGGCACCTGGTTCTCGGGCACGCTGAGATAGATGTTGGTCATGTAGCCGCCGTACTGCGGCAGGTGGGCCCACCAGTCGTTGACGTACGGCGGTTGGCTGACCTGCTGACCGCGCCTCTGGCAGCCGACCAGGACCTCGACTCCGGCGGGCAGTGTGGTGACCGCCCCGGAGCTGGTCGTCGCCTGGGTACGGACCCGTACCCCGCTGCCCCACGTACCGATCCATGTACCGGCGGGGCGGGAGGCGCCGGGGACGTTCAGCGAACGGGTCAGCCGGCCGATGTCCGTGTAGGCCTTGCCGTAGGACGTTCCGCCGGGGTGCAGGGTGAAGACCGCCACGATGGAACGGTCACCCGCGCCCACCACACCCGTCGTGTGCAGTGCCGGACGGGAGAGGTCCACGGCCTCGGCGCCCGCCGACGTCCGGGCGGCGGCCGTTCCCGCCGGTTCACCAGCGGTCTCAGCGGTCTTCGCGGCCGTCGTGGTCGGCGCCGTGCAGCCGCCCGAACTGAATCCGGACCACCCCTGCTTGACGGCCCAGGGGCGGTTGAAGGAGCCGGCGATGCCGAAGTGCTGGTCGTAGCCGTCGGTGGCGCAACGGGTGGACTGACGCAGGCCGCCGAGGAGGTAGTCGCGTGTCGCCGCAGGGGCGGAGTCCAGGAGATGCCGGTAGATCTTCACGGTGTCACGGGCCGAGAGAGCCGTGTAGCCCCAGTAGCCCGGGTGGGTCGACGGCGGCCGGGCGGTGTCCGTCAGGCCGAGCCGGGTGACCATCCGGTCGATGATCGTCCCCGAGCCGTTGTTCGACCAGAACGTGCTCGCGGCCGTGTCGTCGCTGCCGCGCAGCATGGTGTCGATCCGGGCCCGGTCGGTGGCCGACAGGGCGTCGGGGCTGCGGTTCCAGAGCACGTCCAGGGCGATCAACAGCTTCACCACGGACGCGGACCTGAACTGCGCGGCGGTATTCAGCTGTTCGGTGAAGGTGCTGGTCTGGCGGTCGAAGACGGCGACGCCCGCCGTCACCCCGGCCGGCACGTCGGCTTGCGCCGCCGCCGGGCGCGGCGAGGGAACCTCGGCGGACGCGACGGAGGCGGTGGTCGCGGTGGTGCACAGGAGCGCGGCGAGGGCGGCGGTCAGCACGCCCGCCCGCACCGCGCCCCGTGCGCTGTTCAAGGTGATCATGACTGTCCTCGGAATCGGGGGAGAGGGGGGTGGTGGAGGTGAGGGCGGAGCCGGAGAAGCGTCGCTCGCACCACACGGAGGACGGGGGCACGCCCCGTGCCGTATGAGCGCCCGGCCGGGAGTCCGTACAGGAGGAGGAGTCCGTACAGGAAGGGGTTCGTATCGGGGTCCTCCGTACGAGAGCCCCAAGGCCGGATGCCCCCGGGAACCTGTCGTGGTCCTGGGGGCATCCGGTCGGTGCGGGCCGTCGCTCAGCAGTTCGGCAGACCCGAGTCCCGCTCGTCGTTGCCGCCTCCGACGAGGAAGATCTCGCTCATGTACGCGGACGGGGCCATACCCACCGCCGGGGTCTTGACCCACCAGGTGTGCCAGTAGGCGCCGTAGGTCGCACGGCCGCCCTTGACCTGGCACTGCACTCTGAGGAAGCCGTCGGTGGGCGACGTGGCGATGACCGGGGCCTGCGGATCGGGGGCGGACCGCAGGTTGACGTTCGAACCCCAGATCGGGCACCGGAACATGCCCCGGTAGTCCGGGTCGGGGGTGCAGGGCGCCGAGTCGGCGGCCTGCGCGGACGAGGTGAGGGCGGGGGAGAGGAGCAGCCCGGCGGCCAGAGCGACCGCCGCGACCCCCTTCGTGCCGGCGCGGAAGCGGCTCAGGGGGACGGTCAGCACTGGTTCACCCCCGGCAGCCACGAGGCGGGGTGGTCGATGTAGATGTTGGTGATGTAGCCGCCGAGCGCCGGGATGTACGACCAGGCGTCGTTGGTGTAGCCCTCGGCGGTGACCGAGTCGCCGCGCGTCTGGCACTGCACGTAGACCGCGGTCGGCCCGGTCAGCGTGCGTACGACCGCCGCGTTCAGGCGCGGCTCCTGGCGCACCCGCACCGAGGTGCCCCAGGTGGTGAAGTTGGTGCCGGGCGTTCCGCTGCCCGGGGTGCACGGCAGGTTCACACCGCGCGCTGCCAGGTAGGGCACGGGGTCCATACCTCGGGTGCTGGCCGTGGAGGAGTGCGCCTCGAAGTGCAGGTGCGGCCCGGTGGACTGACCCTCGGAGCCCATGCGCGCGATGAGCTGGCCGCTGTTCACCCGCTGGTTCACGGAGACGAGACGCTCGTACATGTGGCCGTACTCGGTGACGGTGCCGTCGTCGTGCCTGATGCGGATCCACTGGCCGTAGCCGCTGGCGGTGCCGGAGACGATGACGGTGCCGGCCCCGGTGGAGTAGATCGGCGTACCCCGGTTGTTGGCGATGTCGACGCCGTCGTGACCGGAGTGGTACCCCTGGGTCACCGTGCCGGCGGTCGGGCAGGATCCGGTGGCCGCGGCCGCGGCGACCGGGGTGGCGCCGGCCGTGCCGGCCGCGAGCGGGACCAGTCCGGCCGCGACGACGGTGGCGACGAGCAGGCCGATGGACTTGGCGCGCGTGAGTGTGCGCATGGCGGAGTCTCCTCTGTGAGCGATAGCGGTATGAGCGACGTCGGGTGTGCGTGGTGTCGGGTGCGTGAGGGACGTGGGGTGCCGACCCCGTGGATCAGCAGGTGGGAACCCCGGGCAGCCAGGCCGCAGGGTCGTTGATGTAGATGTTCGAGATCCAGGCCTTGTACTTCGGCAGGTAGGACCAGGCGTCGTTGGTGTAGCCCTCGGCGGTGACCGACTCCCCGTGTGCCTGGCAGAGCACGTCCACGGCCGTGGGGCCGGGCAGCCGGCCCACGGGAGGCTGCCGGGTGCTGGGGTCGGGACGCAGGCCCACATCGGTGCCCCAGGTCATGAACCGCTTGGTGCCCGTGGGCGGCTGCTCGGCGCCGGCGATGCGCAAAGCCCCCGCGTACTGGGAGTTGATCCGTACGTCACTGACCATCACGAGCGTCCCGGACTCCCGGGCCTCGATCATCTTGCCGTTGCCGAGGTAGATGGCGATGTGATGGACGCTGCCGAGGTTGGCCGGGTCCGTCCCCCACAGCAGCAGGTCGCCCGGCTGCAGCGGAGCGATCCCCTGGGCGCGGGTGAACCGGGCGGTGGCCCCGCTCCACCGTGCCTGGTTCCACGTCCCCTCGGGCAGGGCGATGCCCGCTCCCTGCCACGCCGCGTACTGAACCAGGTGCGAGCAGTCGAAGCCCTTGACCTGGCTGTCGTGGGCGCCGGGGCCGCCGCCGGGGTAGTCCTGGCCGTACGTCGGCCCGTGGACGGAACCGCCGCCCCACGAGTACGGCACCCCGATCTGCGAGCACGCGGCGTTGACGATCGCCTGTGCCTGGGCGGGCGCGTCCGCCAGGGGACGGCAGGCGGTGGAGGCCCCGGCCGTCGAGGAGACCGGCGACGAGGCGGCCATCGCCGTACCGGTACATGTCAACGCGGTGGCGAGCAGCAGTCCTCCCGCCGTCGCGAGAGTGCGGTTGGTGCGGCGCATGGGGTTCCCCCTTGGGTGGTCGGTGCGATGTGCGCGGGTGCGTACGGATCGGCGGCGTTCGGCAGTCGGTCGAGCTGCGTCGTGCAGCCGTCGTGGGTGGTGGTCGGTGGGTTGTCGGTGGTCGTCGTGGAGGAGGCGGCCCGTGCGGCGGCTGGTTCCTAGGTGTCGAGCGCGGCGCGGATCTTGGCGAGGCCTCGCATGCGGTTGCGCTGGACCGTGCCGCGGTGGGCGCCGAGCCGTTCCCCCGCCATGTCGTGGGTCAGGCCCTCGATGTCGACCAGGATCACGGCCGCCGCCTCCTTGGGAGAGAGCCCGCGCAGCAGCGCGGCCGTCACCGCCTCGGCCTCCCGCCTCGCGAAGCCGCCGTCCCAGCCGTGTTCCGGCAGCCGGTCGGTGCAGCGCTCCTGACGCGAGGGGTGCCGCCACAGGTCGCGCAGCAGGTTCAGCGCCGCCGCGCAGGTGTAGGCGTACGGCTGCTGTTGACGCGTCAGGGTGCGGGCACGTGCCCGGCGGGAGAGTCTCAGGTACGTCTCCTGCAGCAGGTCGTCGGCGTCGTGCGGATTGCCGGTCAGGGCCAGCAGCCTGCGCCGCAGCCTCGGCATCACGGCGGTGAAAGCCTCGTCGAACTCGCTGGCGGTCATGTGGTCGGTGAAGGCCGCCGGCGACGTGCTCGGCGTCGTGGTGCAGGAGGTCTCGGACGACGTGGTCATCGTCGTCGCGATGCAGGTGTGCTCCACGGTGTTCCCCCGGGGTCCGGCTGTCTCAGACTGTGGTTGGGCTCAGGGAGGCGGGACCGTACTTGGCCGTCGGCGCTTCGGTCAGGAGCGCCCAGTACCGGTCCCCGTACGACCAGTGCCACCACTCGGTGGGGTAGTTGACGAACCCCGCGGCCGTCATGGCCCGGCTCATCGCCGCCCGGTTGGCACGGGCGTCGGCGTCGATGTTGAGCGCGGCGGTGCGGCAGCCGCCCTCGCTCTCCTCGGGGGTGGCGTTGACCTCCGTACCGAGGGACAGTTCGGCGCCGTCGTCCGTGCACAGCGTCAGGTCCACCGCGCCGCCGCTGACGTGCGGGGCGACCTCAGGGGGCGAGATGTACGCACTGGCCAGCTCGCGGATCCGGTCCGCTCCGGCGTCCGGGTGCGCCGCGCGCAGCGTCGCCGCGTACTCGTCGAAGTAGCGGCGCTGCAGGGCGGGCGGCCGGAAGCCCTCCACCATCAGCAGGCGGATGCCCGGAGGCAGCGCGTCCTGTGCGAGCAGGAGCCGGCGCAGCACGTCGGCCCTGAGATGGGCGTACGAGCCGTCGCGGTCGGTCTGCCGCGTGTCGACCCGCAGTCCGGCGAACTCCCTGGCGTCGAGCAGGGGTTCGCCGTTCTCGATGACACGCGTGGCGGCGACCCGGGGGTCCGAGAGAAGGATGATGTCCGTCACGCTCACAGCGTGGAGGCGGGCGATGCAGGATCGATGCAGATCCTCTGCAGGACGGATGCAGCGCCGGGAACGGGCCACCCGCACCGGCAGACCTGATGGGTTCCGGCCACCCCGTAGGCCACATCGGCCAGGTGTGAAACCGGCTGTCCGATGTCCGGCGTGAGTGTCCCTGGGGGCCGATAAATTGTCCCCGACTGCGGAAACGTGAAATCGGGGGACACGGTGGACGTTTGCCTTCTGGGCCCGGTCGAGGTCTTGAGCGGGGGCCGCCGGATCGCGCTGAACGGCGCCAAACCGACCGTGATCCTCGCGGCCCTCGTCGTGCATCTCGGTGAGGTGCTGTCCGTCGAGCGGCTGGTCGACCTCGTCTGGGAGGAGGAGCCGCCCGCCACCGCGCGGGCGCTCGTCGCCTCGCACGTCTCCGGACTGCGCCGGTCCCTGGCAGGTACGGAGGGCGCGGACGCCATCCGTACCCGCTCCCCGGGTTACGTCGCCGAGTTCCCGCCCTCCGCCGTGGACGCCCGGTGTTTCGAGGAGGCGTGCGCGGCCGGCCGGAAGGCGGCCGCCGCCGGGCGGGCCGAGGAGGCCGTCGAGATCCTCCAGGCGGCGTCGCGCCTGTGGCGCGGCCGGGACGCCCTGGAAGGGCTCGGTCAGTCCTTCGCCCGGGTGGAGGCGATGCGCCTGACGGAGCTCCGGCTGGAGGCGGCGGAGTTCCGCTTCTCCGTCGAACTGGACCTGGACCGGCGTACGGATCTCGTCTCCGAACTCGTCGCCCACGTCGCCGCCCACCCCCTCCGGGAGCGCCCGCGCGGCCAGCTGATGACCGCCCTGTTCCGCGCCGGCCGGATGCCCGACGCCCTGCGCTGCTACGACGAGGGCCGCCGTCTGCTCCGTACGGAACTGGGCGTGGACTGCGGCCCGGAACTGCGCGCGCTGCACCAGGCCCTGCTCCGGGCGGACACGACGGTGCTGGGAGCGCCGGCTGCCCGGAGGACCAAGCCCGCCGGGAAGGGGCCCGTGCTCGCACCGGCGGTGGTTCCCCCGCGCCCGGACGAGGACACGGCGCCCCGCCGTTCCGAGCGGCCCCACGACGACAGGGGCCATCCGGCGCCCACTCAACTCCCTCCCGACGTGGCCGACTTCATAGGCCGCACCGAGCAGACGGCCTGGGCGACCGCCCTTCTGGAGGGGGTGCGCGACCCGCTGCGCACCGCGCCGCCCATCGGGGTGATCTCCGGCCGGTCGGGCACCGGCAAGACCGCCCTGGCCGTCCACGTGGGCCATCGCACCGCCGCGCTCTTCCCCGACGGACAGCTCTTCGTCGACCTGCGGGCCTCCGACTCCGAGCCGGTACGGACGGCGGACGCCCTGGCCCGACTGCTGCGCGCCCTCGGGGTGGACCCGGAGAGCCCGGCGCGCGACGAGGAGGACCTGCTCGGGCTGTACCGCACCCACATCGCGCGCCGCCGGGTCCTGCTCATCCTCGACAACGCCGTCAGCGAGGCCCTGCTGCGCCCGCTGCTCCCGCCGGGCGGCGGCTCGGCCGTGCTGATCACCGCCCGGCGCCGGCTGATCGCGCTGGAGGGCGCCGCCCACCTCGATCTGGGAGTGCCGTCCGAGACGGAGGCGCGGGACCTGCTGGCCCGCGTGGCCGGCCCGGCCCGGCCCGCCCTGGAGCCCGACCGGGCCGCCGAGATCGTCGCGCTGTGCGGCCGGCTTCCGCTCGCCGTCCGTATCGCCGGTGCCCGTCTCGCCGCCCGCCCCCACTGGACCCCGGCGCGGCTCGCGTCGCGCCTGAGGGACGAGCGCCGCCGACTGGACGAACTGCAGGCGGGCGACCTGGAAGTGCGCGCGAGCCTCGGACTTGGCTACGCGGACCTGGACAAGCAGGAGCAGCGCGCCCTGCGCCGACTGGCCCTGATGGATCTGCCGGACTTCGCCGCGTGGGTCGCCGGGCCGCTCCTGGACGTGAGCGAGGACGACGCCGAGGACGCGGTCGAACAACTCGTGGACTGCCACTTCGTGGAGGTCGTGGCCACCGACGAGACGGGCAGGACGCGCTACCGCATCCACGATCTGGCGCGCGAGTACGCCCGGGAGCGCTGTCTGGCCGACGAGGCCAGGGAGGAACGGGAGGCGGCGGTTCGCAGACTGGTCGCCCGCTGGCTGGACATGGCCCGCGTCGCGGCGGCCCACGGCCCGGGCGGCGCGTCCCGTCTCCTCCCGGTCACCACGACGGCCGGGCGGGCGCGGGCCGCGGACGGGGCCGTGCGGGGCGCGGGCGACCTGGCGCGGTCCGTGGAAGGGGCGGTGCAGGTCACGGGCGGGGTCGTACGGGGCGCCGACGGGGCGGTGTACGTCGCCGGCGGGTCGGGCCGGGGCGCGGAGGTCTCGGACGGGCCGGCCCCGCCGACGGACGCGTGGGCCCGCCTGAGGGACGAGCCGGCCGCGTGGTTCGCCGCTGAACAGCCCTGTCTGCTGGCCGCCGTCATCCACTGCGCGGACCACGGAATGTACGACGCCGCCCGCGAACTCGCCGCCACCCTCATGGCCGCCTCAGTGGCCCTCTACAACCGTTTCGACGCCTGGTCCCGTTCACACGACGTGGCCCTCGCGGCGGTGCGCCGTGGCGGGGACGTCGAGGGCGAGGCCTGGTTGCTGAACGGTCTCGGTCAACTCCGTCTGGAGCAGGACCGCTTCGACGAAGCGTACGCGTTCTTCGCCCTGGCGCTGCGGCTGTTCGAGGAGCGATCCGTACGCATCGGCTGCGCGGACGCGCGAGCCGGCATGGGTGCGGCCCGCCGCGAACAGGCGCGCTTCGACGAGGCGCTGCCCCTGCTGACCTCGGCGCTCGAACAGTACCGGGAGCCGGAGGACACCACGTCCATGGCCCATGTGCTGTACGGCATCGGGTACGTGCACCGCGAGCAGGGCCGCGACGACGAGGCGTGGGAGGCCCTCTCGCGCGCCCACCGTCTGTACGTCACCGCCCGGGACCGGCACGGCGAGGCCCTCGCGCTGCGCTCACTTGGCCTGTGCCACCGGGCGCGGGGGGACCTGGCGGGTGCGGAGCCCCTCCTGCGGCAGTCCCTCGCCATCTTCGAGGAGACGGACGACGCCTTCGGCATCATGTACGCGAGCCAGTCCCTGGCCAAGGTCGAGTTCCGGCAGGGCCGGATGACCGAAGCCAGGCAGCGGCTCGACCGGTGTCTGGAGATCACCCGCGAGCGGCAGGACCTGTTCGGCGAGGCCCTCGTCCTGCGCACCATCGGTGAGTGGCACCTCGTCGCGTCCGACTGGGAGACGGCGACCGCGACCCTGCGGCAGGCCCTGGGCCTGTGGGACGAGCTGCAACTGCCGCTGTGGCGTGCCCGCACCCTGCGCGATCTGGCCCGCGCCGCCCTGGCCCGGGGCGAGACCGGAGCGGGGCGTGAGCTCGAGCGGGAGGCGTACGAGGTCTTCCACAGGCTCGGCACCCGCGAGGCGCTGGAGCTCCCGGAGCCGGGGGACGCTCCGGGGCCCTGAGGCGGCCGCCGTACGACGAGCGCCGCGGCGCCGTACTCATACGAGAGGGGACCACCTCCCGTCGCTGGTGTGAACGGCGGCACCCGCCGCCCGCGCCCTCCGCCGGAAGAGGCCTCCACCATGACGAACCCGTCACCACGCATGCTCAGAGGGCTGACCACGGCCTTCCTCGTCGCCGCCGCGGCGCTGGCCGGTCCCGCGACCGCGACCGCGACGGCGACCGCCACCGCGCGGCCGGCCGCCGCGGCGGCGACGGACTTCACGGATGTCCACGTGTGGGCGACCGGCGTCAACGTCCGCAACGCCGCCTCGGGAGCCCCCTTCGAGCAGTGCAAGACCTTCCCCTCCCGCCAGAACTGCCAGGTCGTGGCGACGGTGTCCCAGACCACCGTGACCGCCTACTGCCAGAAGCGGGGAGAGCTCATCAGCGACTCGGGCTACAGCAGCCGGTGGTGGACCTACCTGGAGTCACCGAGCCGGCACTGGGGCTGGGTGAACAACGTGTACATCACGGGCGACGAGCATCTGGCACACGTCAGCGACTGCCCGTTCTGACAGGGAACGCCCTCGCGAAGGTGGCCCGCGACACGGTCATACGGACGCACCGCCCCTTCCGTCGTACAGCCGAACAGCAAGCATCCACCACAACGGCAAAGGGCAGGACCATGGCGAAGCGATCCACCAGGCTGACGGCAGTGGGACTGGCGCTCGGCGCGGCCGTCTCCCTGCTCGGCGCGGCCGGCAGCGCGGAGGCCGCCGCGCAAGGCGTGAACACCACCGTCCAGGCCGGCAGCAACATCCGGGCGGCCGCCACCACGAACAGCCGGCTCGTCGGCACCACCGAGTTCCTGAGCACGGCGTACATGGAGTGCTACACGCGCGGCCAGTACGTGAGGGTCGGCAACTACGGGACCGACGTCTGGTACTACGGCAACGTCTTCGACGACGACGCGACACCGGCGCACTCCTACGGGGACGTGTGGGTGTGGGGCGGCAACGTGAACGTGGGCGCCGACCCGGCCCCCGGCATCCCCCGCTGCTGACCGACACGCCCCGCCGCCCTCCCGCGCCCCACGCCCCCGAGACCTCCGTCGTGTACGGATGCCCGGGGGCGCGGTCGCGTCCGGGACGAGGCACGGCAGGGGACCTACCGTGCACGAGTCGCGGCCCGCGACCCTCGCGTCGTGATGGCCAGTCCGGCAGACGGGTCCGCCGCTCGTGTCGTCGTCCCTGCGCCCCTCAGCCAGGTGAACGAGAAGAGGGCGGCACCGGCCATGACGACGGCCGCGCCCACGGCTGCGAGGTTCATCCCGTGTGTGAAGGCGTCACGCGCGGCCGCCAGTACGGCATCCGCGGACCCGTCCGTCAGCTGGGCCGCGGCGGCCGTCGCGCCGCCCAGCGTTTCGCGGACGGCTTCGGCCTGCGGTACTCCCGAGGGCAGCGCTCCGGCCATGTCCCGGGTGTATACCGCCGCCCCGATGGATCCGAGGATCGCCATGCCCAACGCCCCGCCGAGCTCCTGGCCCGACTCCAGCACGGCCGCGGCTGATCCCGCACGCTCCGGCGGGGCCGCGCCGAGGGCGAGTTCGTTGGCGAGGATCATGGCGGCGACCAGGCCGCCCACGTACAGGGAGACGCCGGCGAGGGTGAACCAGAGTGCCGAGTCGGGGCGCACCTGGGTCAGCCAGAGGAACCCGCAGGCGGAGAGGAGGAAACCTCCGCCCATGACGTACGCGCGGTCCACGCGCCGTGCGAGCACGGCTCCGGCCGGGGCCATGACGGCCACTCCCGCGGTCGGCACCAGGCTCCACAGCGCGGCGGTGAACGGGCTCAGGCCGAGGACGGACTGGAGGTACTGGGTGAGGAAGACGGCCATCCCGACCGTGGCGAACATCGCGAGGAGATTGGCGAACACCGGGCCGCCGAAGGTTCGCCGGCCGAGTAGTTCGAGGTCGATCATCGGATGCGCGAGGTGCTTCTGCCGACGTACGAAGACGAGTCCGAGCACGAGCCCCGCGCCGATGGCGAGGACCGGCAGCGGCTCGTAACCGTGCCGCGCCACTTCCTTGACGCCGTAGATGAACAGGAGCACAGCGCCGAGGGACAGCACCGAACTCGGCAGGTCGAAGCGCTCGCGCTTCGGCGACGTGAACTCCGGCACCAGGAACGGCACCAGCACGAGCAGCAGCACCATCGCGGGCAGGTTGATCAGGAAGACCGCGCCCCACCAGAAGTGCTCCAGCAGCAGACCACTGACCACGGGCCCCAGTGAGATGCCCATCGTCATGACGGCGGTCCACAGGGTCACCGCCTTGCCACGCTGCTTCTCATCGTGGAAGAGGTTACGAATCAGGGCGAGGGTCGAGGGCATCAGGGCGGCGCCGCCGAGACCCAGCAACGCACGCGCGAAGATGAGCAGTTCAGCCGTGTGCGCGTACGCGGCGGCGACCGAGGCCGCTCCGAAGAGCACCGCTCCCGCGAGCACCAGGCCGCGCCGGCCGATCCGGTCGCCGAGCGCACCCATCGAGATGAGCAGCCCGGCGAGGACGAAGCCGTACATGTCGAGGATCCACAACTGCTGCGTCGCGCTGGGCTCCAGGTCCTGGCTGACGTAGGGAATCGCGAAGTACAGGACCGAGACGTCCATCGAGACGAGGAGCAGGGGCAGCATCAGGACGCCCAGGGCGGTCCATTCCTTGCGCCCCGCGCGAGGGTGGGGTGTGTTCTCCATGCCCGGCAGGAAAGCGGGGACTGGCGTACGCCGCAAACACGTACCTAGTGCACCCCACCAGGTCCCGGCTTTGAACAGGCCGAATGCCCCATGAGTGCACTAGTACAGTGCGGTCATGGCAATGGAACCGCCCTACCTCCGCATCGCCGGCGCCATCCGTCGGCGTATCGACTCCGGTGAGCTGGAACCCGGTGCCCGCGTCCCTTCCACTCGGAGCATCACCCAGGAGTGGGGCGTCGCCATGGCGACCGCCACGAAGGTGCTCGCCACCCTGAAGCAGGAGGGTCTGGTGCGGGCCGTACCCGGTGTCGGCACCGTGGTGGTGGAGCCCGGACGAGAAGAGCCCCTGACTCCCCACCACGGGCTCAGCCGGGAACGGATCGTCCGAACCGCGATGGCTCTCGTCGACGCGGAAGGGCTCGCCGCGCTCTCCATGCGCCGAGTCGCCACCACGTTCGGCGTCTCCACCATGGCGCTCTACCGCCACGTCCCGAGCAAGGGGGAGCTCGTACGGCTCATGGCCGAGACGGCGTTCAACGGAGAACCGCCGGGGTCGCGACCGCACGGCTGGCGCGCGCAACTGGAACGTGAGGCACGCTGGTTGTGGGGTCTGTACCAACGCCATCCCTGGCTGGCACGAGCCATGGCCGCCCTCACCCGGCCCATGGTCTCGCCCCACGCGATGCGCTTCACGGAGCGCGTCCTCAGTGCCCTGACCGGCCTGGGGCTGACACCGACCCAGATGATCCACGTCCACCTCACCCTTCTCGGGTACGCGCAGGGCGTCGCGGCGGCGGTCGAGCTGGAGTCGCAAGCGCGGCAGGACACCGGCATGACGCCCGAGGAGTGGATGACCTCCAACGAGCCGCGGATGGAGACGATCCAGACCGCCGGGTCCCACCCGATCCTGTTCACGCTCTTCGACCAGGAGGGGTTCGACCTCGAACTCGACACCCTCTTCGAGTTCGGGCTCGCGCGGATGCTGGACGGAGTCGAGTCACTCATCGGGCGATCCGGAGGTGGGAGCTTCTAGTTCTGCTGAGCCCGCACCTGGCATCCGACGCCCGTGCGCCGAGTACGACCACCGCAGCACCGTGCCGAACCGGGCCGGCCTCGCCACAGATCCAGGTCGCCCCACCCCGGCGGCAGCACCTGCGCAAGGACGCCGACCTCACCGAGTGCCACCGCTGCGCGGCCCACGCCCGCGCCCTTCCTGATCAACGTGGCCCGCTTATACGATGGTCGGCCGCACCACCGGAACTGCGACACGGCGACGACGCCGTGGGCGAGGGGGCGTCGTGTGGCGTCGTAAAGGTCCGAACCGATCCGGCCTGCGCCGGCAGCTCCGCACGGCGCGCGTCCTGTTCGACAGCGGCGACTTCGCCGCGGCGGAGGTGCTTCTGCGCCGCCTGCTGCCCGACTGCGAGGCGGAGCTGGGAGCGAACCACGAGGAGACCATCGGCCTGCTCGACCTGCTCGGCTCCACCCTCTACCAACAGCGCAGGGCGGCTGCGTCCGCACAGATCGCCCGCGAGGCCACCGACCGTGCGGCCCGCGTCTGGGGGCCCGACGCCCCCGCGACCCTCGACTGCGCCCACAATCTCGGCGCGGCCCTGGCCATCCAGGGCGACGTCTCCGCGGCCGTCGCGGTTCTCGACGACACCTGGCAGCGCCGCGTCCGCCGCCTCGGAGCAGCCCACGAATCCACCCTCACCACCGCCAACACCCTCGGCGCGACCCTCTTCGCCGCGGGCCTCCGCCGCGACGGCCTCACGGTCCTGCGCCGCGCTCACGCCGAGAGCGCGGGCCTGCCGACCGGGCATCCGGTGCGTGTGGACATCGCCGACACTCTGCGGATCGCGGAACGGAACGCGGACGGCGGGCGATCAGGGTCATAGCGGGTTACGGCGCTCTGAGCGACGGCCGACCACCCCGTATGGGTGGATCATGATCCATGGTGACAGGCCATGCAGCCGCTGACGTCCCCCCTGCCTTGGTCAACCCTCCTCACCGGAGTCCTTCTGGACATCGCGGCGTGGTTTACGCGCTCCGGAATCAGTGGCGGCATATCGGAAAACACCACTCGGATGCGTCCCCGTTGGAGCTACGACCACAAAGGTTCACCAGGGGGCGCAATTCGCCCCGGGGTCGGAGAGAATTCCCGGCGCACTGTCCAGAAGAACAAGAGGAACGATCCGTGCGACCAAGATTCTTCGGCGTGACCGCATCAGTGGCCACATTCGGACTGCTGGGCTCCCTCGTCACCGCCTGCGGCTCGTTCGAGAGCGGCGGGACGACGCTGCGCCTGGTGGTCCCCGAGTACGGCGACAGCCCGACGACCAGCTCCAGGGCGTACTGGGACGGGTTGACCAAGGCCTTCACCGCCGCCCACCCGGGCAAGAGGGTCGAGGTGACGATCCACCCCTGGGCCGACGTCGACCGTGAGGTCACCCGCATGGTCAAGGAGAACAACGCCCCGGACGTGGCCCTGATGGGCGCGTATTCCGACTTCGCCGCGCAGGGCCGTCTCTATGCCGCCAGTGAGGTCATGTCGATCAGGACGGAGGCGAACTTCCTGCCTGCGCTCGCGGATGCGGGATCGGTCGACGACACCCTCTACGGCTTCCCGTTCGTGGCCAGCAGCCGACTGCTCTTCTACAACGCGGAATTGTTCGAGAAGGCGGGGGCGAAGGCGCCGAAGACCTGGTCCGACCTGAAGGACGCGGCCACGGCGCTGAAGGAGGAGGGCGTGCTCTACCCCTACGCCCTGCCGCTCGGCCCCGAGGAGGCACACGCCGAAGCCCTGATCTGGGAACTGAGCAACGGCGGCGGGTACACCGACGACCGCGGCAACTACAGCCTCGCGTCCGAACGGAACACCCAGACGTTCCGCTGGATCAGGGACAACCTGGTCTCGCCTGCGCTGACCGGCCCCGTCCCACCGGCCGAACTCAACCGGAAGGACGCTTTCGCGGCCTTCCTGCGCGGCGACGTCGGGATGCTCAACGGCTATCCCTCCCTCCTCCACGAGGCCCGGGAGAAGGGCATGAAGGTGGACACCTTGCGCATGCCGGTGTCGGACACCCTGGACACCGAGGAGACCCCGCCGGCTGTGGGCGTCGCCGACTGGATGATGGCCTTCAAGCACGGCGACAATCGGGAACTGGTGGGCCTCTTCCTCAACTTCGTCTACGAGGACGAGAACCTCGCCGATTTCGCCCGGCGTTACCACCTGTTGCCGTCGACGGTGACCGCTGCCGAGGCGTCCCAGGACGCGGCGGCGGATCCCGGCGTCGACCAGTTCCTGGGTGCGCTGCGCGGTGCCCGGCTCTATCCGGTCGACGATCCGTCCTGGCTGCAGGTCAGCGACACCGTCAAGCGGAACATCGGCAAGGCGGTGGCACCGTCCGCCGAACCGAAGGTCGTACTGGAGCGCATCGCCCAGCAGGCCCGGGCCGCGGTGCAGCAACGACAGCCGTGACCGTACGCCCGCCCCGCGTCCGGTCCGGGGCGACGATGCCGCCCGGGTCGAACGACTCAGCGTGTGGGGGCCGAACGGCTTGTCACCGCTCTCCGGTGAACGGGCCACCGGGCCCGGCCCTCCATGCGAGGTCCGGGCCCGGCACGTGTCCGGCTTCTTCAGCCGGTGCCGCCTCGTGGGGCGGGCCGTAGCGGCACGAGCGGTGAGTGCCGGCACTTCCCGGCCGCACACGCACGGCCGTCCTCGGGGCGCGCCCTGGGGCAGCCCCCCGTCGGTGCGTGCGTCAGAACCTGACGCAGACAGGACCCTTGTTGAAGTTCACCACGCCGAGCTGCGTAACGGCCCCGTTGCAGGAGAAGTCCAACCCGCCGCCGTTCTTGTCCTCCTGCCCGTAGGAGGAACCGAAGTCGACACAGATCGGGCCCTGGTTGTAGTTCACCACGCCGAGCTGCGTGGTGAAGTCGTTGCACTGCGCGGAGTGCGTCGGCTCCGCTCCCCGCTCGGAGTAGTCGTTGGCCGAGGCGATACCGGAGCCGGCCATCAGCGCGGCAGAGGCCAGAGCGAGGGCCGCGAAGGTCTTACGGAAAGACAGCATGATTTTCCTTCCAAGAAGCGGAGGGCGGGGACGCAGCAGACTTCACCAGTGCCCGGTTCCTTCCGCTGCTCAGGACACGCGGATTCGTACGGACAGGCGGCACAATGCGCTCTCTTGGCCGTGTGCTGACGCGCCCCACGGCCGGATGAGAGTGGGTCCCATTCCTGCGCTGTCTGGTGGTGGCCCTATCCCCCGCCAGGCGTTGCCCCAGGTGGGAGGTTTCGCAGGGGTGTACCGGTCGGCGGCGCACCCCTTAGGCTGTGCGCCGGTCGGCCCCAGGCGCGGGGTCCCAGGGGGCGGGGAACAGGATGTCCGTAGAACGTCACATAGCGGGGATGCTCCGGCAGATCGCCCGTCAGCAGGACATCGTCGAGATCGCCCCCCAGGGCTCCACGTCGAAGGCCGCAGCCCTGGCGCACGTGGCGGAGCAGTACGGCTACACGTACGGCACGGCGTACAGGACCGGTTTCAAGAACTCGCTCGTCCAGGTCCGGATGTACCGGGACCCGCAGCCCGACGCCCGTGTCCGCGAGGCGGCAACCATCACCGCCCATCCGCACGCGGGCAACGGGGGGACAGCGCCGGGGCTGGAGCAGGGCTCGCTGAAGCCGCTCCCCGAAGCGGTCGGCGCCGTGGCCGTGCTGAAGGACCTCATCGCCTTCGACGTCATGGCCCTGTACGTCGCCGACCGGAGACAGAAGGTGATGTGCTACCTCGCCTGCGCGGTCCTGACCGTCCTCCTGCTCGTCGACCAGTCGCCGGTCGAAGCGGTCGCCTCCGGCGGGGCGGTCGCGCTGCTGATCACCGTGGCGTTCACGGTGGGCGCGATCCGCCGCCGGAAGATCGCACAGCGGCTGACGGAAGCCGGGTTCCTCGCGGTGCGTGACGAACAGGGCGCCCAGCGGTTCCTGCGCCCGGGGCAGCAGTCGCCCGGTCGCACCGCCCCCTTCGCCGCCTGAGACCCTGGCCTGCCGCCGCCGCCCGCGTGCTCGCCGAGACCTCGCACTCCTCTGCGCGGCTGACCACGGCGATCCGGAAGTCGGGGTGGAGCTCGCGCAGAGGGAGGGGAAGCCCGCCGCCCTGCGAGCCGAAGCCGACCTCTCCCGACCCGCCGCTGTCTCCTTCGTCTCACCAGTGGGTCCCGCCCGAGGTGAGGGCTGCCTGCGGTCGAAAGATCTGGACCGAGACCGGGAATCAGACCGCGACGAGCTCCCGCTCGCGGTCCGGCGTTTCGACCTTGGGCTTCTTGTTCGGCAGCGAGAGCCGGAAGACCTTGTGCCACGCGGAGAACACCTGCTTGGGCAGGGGGCCGGTGACGTACGCCAGCTCGTACTTCTCGAACAGCGCGCGCACCTTCACCGCGACCTCGGCGTACCGGTTGCTCGGCAGGTCCGGGAACAGGTGGTGCTCGATCTGGTGCGACAGGTTGCCGGTCATGAAGTGCATGGCCTTGCTGCCGCTGATGTTCGCCGAGCCCATCATCTGGCGCAGGTACCACTGGCCGCGCGTCTCGCCCTTGATGGACCGGCGCTCGAAGACCTGCACGCCCTCGGGGAAGTGCCCGCACATGATCACCGAGTGGGACCAGATGTTGCGGACCAGGTTCGCGGTGAACGTGGCGGCGAGCGTGGGGAGGAACGACGGGCCCGACAGCAGGGGGTGGATCACGTAGTCCTTGAGCACCTGCTTGCGGATCTTGCGGCCCACGGCCCTGGCCTGGGCGCGGAACTCCGGGTTCTTGCGGCGACGCTTGTGCAGGTTCTTGCCCAGCTCCAGGTCGTACGCGGCGATGCCGTACTCGAAGAAGCAGGCGTTGATGAAGTTCCACAACGGCTGGCCGAGGTGGAACGGATGCCACTTCTGGTCCTCGTCGACGCGCATGATGCCGTAGCCGAGGTCGTTGTCCTTGCCGATCACGTTGGTGTACGTGTGGTGCAGCTCGTTGTGCGAGTGCTTCCACTGCTCGGACGGCGAGACGTGATCCCACTCCCAGGTGGTGGAGTGGATCTTCGGGTCCCGCATCCAGTCCCACTGGCCGTGCAGGATGTTGTGGCCGATCTCCATGTTGTCCATGATCTTCGCCACGGACAGACCGGCGGTGCCGATCAGCCACGCGGGCGGGAAGATCGAGAACAGCAGTACGCCCCTGCTGACCAGCTCGAGCTTGCGCTGCGCCGAGATGACCTTGCGGATGTAGGCGGCGTCCCTCTCGCCGCGGTCGGCGATCACCTCGTCGCGGATCGCGTCCAGTTCGCGGCCGAGCTCCTCGATCTGCTCGGCGGTCAGGTGGGCGGTGGGGTCGATGGCGGTCAAGGTGCTCCTACCGTTCGATGTCACAGGGGCCCGCCGCGGCGGACACGCAGGTCTGGATGAGGACGCCCGGCTCGGCCTCGGTGATCTCGCCGGTGCGCAGGTCGCGGACGGCGCCGGCCGTGAGCGGCGTGATGCAGCCGAAGCAGATGCCCATGCGGCACCCGGAGGGCATGAGCACGCCGGCCTCCTCGCCGACGTCCAGCAACGGCGTGGCGCCGTCCGCGTCGACGGTCTTGCCGGTGGCGCTGAACGTGACCTCGCCGCCGTCGCCCGCGACGACGATGCGGGGACGGAAGCGTTCGGTGTGCAGGCGCTCTCGTACGCCGTGCTCGGTCCAGTGTTCTTCGGCGGCGTCGAGCAGGCCGGCGGGCCCGCAGGCCCAGGTCTCGCGCTCGGCCCAGTCGGGCACGAGGTCGTCGAGACGGGCGATGTCGAGCAGGCCGTCCGTGTCGGTGTGCACCTCGGTGAGCCGCAGCTTCCTGTCCGCGACCAGGTCGTGCAGTTCGTCGCGGAAGATCACGTCTTGCGGCCGTGGCGCGCAGTGGACCATGACGACGTCGTCGAACTCGCTGTCGCGCAGCATGCCCATCACGGGCGTGATGCCGCTGCCTGCCGTCAGGTAGAGCACCTTGGCGGGCTTGGCCTGCGGCAGCACGAAGTCACCGGTCGGATGGTCGAGCTGGATCAGCGTGCCCGGTCGTGTCCTGCGGACCAGGTGGTTGCTGACCTTGCCGTCCGGGATCGCCTTCACGGTGATCGTGAAGCGGCCGTCCTGGCGGTTCGTCGGCGAGGTGAGGGAGTAGGCACGCCACAGGCGCACCCCGTCGACATCGACCCCGATCCGCACGTACTGGCCGGCTGTGTGGCCGCGCCAGCCCCGCCCCGGCCTGATCACGACAGTCGCGGCGTCCGCCGTCTCGGGGTGCACGGCCTCGATGCGCCCACGCAGGTCGGCGCCCGCGCGCAGTGGGCTGACCAGGTCGAGGTAGTCCGACGGCAGCAGCGGCGTCGTGACCATCTCCAGTAGTTTCCACGCCCTGCTGCGGAGGGCTGCACTCGTCATGACTCCAGCTTGCTGCGCCTCAAGGGGTAAAGTCCTGACCGCAGGATGTGAATCTGGTCGCCTGAATTGTTCGCAGGAAACAAAACGTGAGCCATGCAATCCAGAGGGCCGGCGAACTGGCCCTCAATGAGACGACGGTCACCGCACTTCGGGCCGCGGTGAAGACCACCGCCGACGAGGTCGTGCAGGCGATCATCGACGAGGTCCCTCCCTACGCCAACGCCCTCTCGGGCCGCATGGGCGGCACCATCCGCCGAGCCGTCCGTACCGCCCTGGGGCACTACCTGGACCTCGCGAGCGGGAACGCCACGGGCGGCGACGGGGGTGACGCAGCCTACGAGCTGGGCCGCGGCGAGGTCCGCGACGGCCGTTCGATGGACGCCCTGCTCAGCGCCTACCGTGTCGGCGCCCGCGTGGCCTGGCGATGCCTGGCAGCGGGTGCCGTACCGGCGGGTCTGCCCGCCGCCGAGGTCGCCAAGTTCGCCGAACTGACCTTCGCCTACATCGACGAGCTCTCCGCCGCGAGCGCCGCGGGCCACGCCGACGAGCTGGCCGCCCGGGGCAGAGCCCACGAGCGCCACCTGGAACACCTGGCCCGCGACCTCCTCGCCGGCGCGAGCCCGGACGTGCTGCTGACCTCCGTTCAACGGGCCGGGTGGCAGCCTCCGGTTTCGCTGACCGCGGTCCTGCTGCCCGCTGCCCAGGCTCGACCCGCCTACCGCACGCTCGACCCGAGCACCCTCGTCCTCGACGACCTGCCGGACGCCACCGGTGTGCTGCTGGTCCCCGACGCCGACCGCCCCCATCTCCTGCGGCAGCTGACCGACCGTACCGCCGTGGTCGGCCCGGCCCGGCCATGGACGCGGGCGTCCGCCTCGTACGCACGAGCCGCCCGCGCGCGTTCCCTCTCTCCTGATATCCGCGACACCGAGGACCACCTGCCCGAGCTGGTGCTGAGCGCCGACGTGGACGCGTTCGCAGACCTGCGTGCCCGGGCCCTCGCACCGTTGCGGACCTTGCCTGTCGCGACCGCACGGCGACTGGAGGAGACGCTGCGGGCGTGGCTGCTGCACCAGGGCAGGCGGGACGAGGTGGCGGCGGCGCTGTTCGTCCATCCCCAGACAGTCCGGTACCGGATGTCGCAGCTGCGGGAGCTGTTTCCGGATCTCGCCTCGCCCCACCGGGTCCTCGAACTGACGCTGGCGGTCGGTCGCGGGGTCGGCTGACGCGTTCTTCGACCGTCGACGACCGCGTCCGCGAGCGGTCCGGGAACGGTGCCCCCTTCTCGGCGGGTGGTGACCGCCGGTGATCCGGTGCAGTGGTCCGAGCACTGGCCCGACCTGGCTGTTCGCCTCCGCGATCAGCGCGACGTCGGAGACCGGTCCGACCGGTGATCACACGACGGCGTGACCGAGCCGCACCGGGCAGCGGGGCCTGGTCGGCTCCCGGTCCCGGGGCCCCGGGACCGCCACGCTCGAAACCCCGGTCGGACCGTCGAGCTCGATCTCGAGGACACGCACAGCCGGAGGCGCCGACCAGGTGAACCTAAGCGGTCGGGGCATGAGCTGACACCGGATTCTGCAGCAGTCTCATCGCGGCTGTAGCAAGCCTTCGGGCGGTGATCCGTGGTTCGGCGGCAGGCAGGACGAGGTGGCTGACGGTCATGCGGACGATGACGTCCGCTGTCATCTCGAGAGTCTCTGTGTGCTGCTCCGGGAACCGCGTGCCCAGCCATTCCCGCACCAGGGTCTGACCCGCGTCGAAGACGGGGTCCGCTCGGGCGGTGAGGTAGGGGAGCAGGCTGTCGGAGCCGTGGCGGGCGGCTGCGATGACCGCCCGTACAAGGGGCTGGTTGTCGGCTTCCTCGAGTACGTACAGGATGGCAGCCTCCAGGCAGGCTGGGGACTCGGGCAGGCCGGGGTAGAACGTGTCGGCCACCCCGGCGAGGAACTGCCGGGTCTCACGGACCACCAGGGCGCGTCCCAGATCGGCTCGATTGCCGAACTCCTTGTAGACGGAGGGACGGGAGACCTGAGCGCGTGCCGCGACGGCCGAAAGACTGACCTGGTCCCACCCGGCTTCGCAGGTCAGTTCGTAAGCGGCGGCAAGGACGCTTTCCCTCATCTGCTTGCGCCAGGCGACGCGCGGGGGATCGGGTGCTTCTTCATCTGCGAGGTGTGTCGTTCTGCGTCGTTGTCGGGTTGCCATGACACAAGCCCGTCCGCGGGTTGAGCCGCCGGAGCACGAAACGGTCCGTGAGCAGGGGGCCGGATGAGGATGCGGTGGTGCCGACCCCTTGGTACGGGGGACGGGGCCGGCACCACGTCAGGGAGTCCGGGTGGATCGGACTGTCAGGAACGCTTGCGACGGGCGGCCAGGACGAGACCGCCGCCGAGGGCGAGGACGGCCGTCGCGATGCCGAGAGGGACCAGGGGATCGGAGCCGCCGGTCTGCGCGAGCGGACCGCTTTCGCCGTTCGCGTGCAGGCTGGAGCCGCTGTCACCCCCGTCGTCGCTCGGTCCTCCTGTGCTGGGCGCCGATGTGGTGGTTCCGCTCGTGCCGGGCGAGGTGCCTGCGTCGGTTTCGCCGGGCTGCTCTTCGCTGGGCCGGGCCTCATCCTGCTGACTGCCGGGGCCGGAATCGCCGGGGTCGGTCTCGGAGGCGCCCTGCGTCATGTCACCGGCACCGGGACCCGTACCGGCACCGAAGCCGTAGGCGCCACGGTCAGGTGCGCCGCCGGCCCGGTGGGCGCTGGCGGTGACAGCGGGGAACGGAGTGCCCGACCCTATGGCCGGGGAGTGGTCTCGCAGCCGGAAGGCTGCTTCCGCCGTGGTGCCCGCGTCGACGAACTTCGGGTCGGCGACGATGTCGTGCGGACCCTTGACCTCGGGAGCCTTGCCACCGAAGTAGACGTTGTAGTCGTAGGTCACGTCCACGTTGCGGGACTTGCTGTTCGTCGCCTGGCCAGGTCGCCCGTACGCGATGTTGTTGAGCAGCCGGACGTCCGTGCTGTCGTGGGCGAAGATGTTGGCGTAGCTCTCCATGCGAGTGCTCCGGCCGTTCATGTACGCCGTGTTGTTGACGATGTCGACGTGCTGGCTCTTGAAGGAGTGTATTCCCGAGCCGCCGTTGTCGTAGGAGAGGTTGCCGGCGACCAGGACGCGCCCGCCGTATGCGCGATGGTCGGCGTCGCCCTTGAGCGTGTCGACGATGATGCCGTTGCCGTCGGAGTAGCAGCGGCACCGCTCCCATTTGATCTTGGTTTCGTTGTCGTGGACGCGATTGCCGGTGATGCGGATCTTGTACTTCCCGGCGTCGGAACCTCCGACGTCGCGCGGCGTGAGGATGGAGATGCCGCTGGTGGCGTAGACGGTGTACCAGGAGTTGGAGTGCACGTGGTTCGCGGAGATGGTCACGTGGTCGGATTCGATCGCCGATATGCCGCCGCCCGCACAGGCGTGCACCTTGTTGCCGGTCACCTCGATGTGGTGCGACGCGGCGTCCGTGGACCTGTCTCGTTCGATCGAGATGCAGTTCGTGTTGTAGGTGGGGTCGCCCTTCTTCGACCCGCGTTCGGCCCCCGCCAGGTTCAGGGCGGCGTTGTTGCCCCTGATCTCCAGGTTCTTGATGGCGATGTAGGACGCGCCGTAGACGCTGATGCCGTTCCACGCCTTCACCGGATGGATCACCGGCCTGTGGCCGGGGTGTGCGGTGAAGGTGATGGGTGAGCCGGGACGGCCCGAGCGCCTGATGGTCAGCACGTTGGAGCCTGCCGAGCGCTCGGAGTACGTGCCGTTCATGATCGAGACGGTGTCACCGGGGCCGGCGCTGTCGGCGGCCTTCTGGAGGGTGCGGAAGGGCGCTCCGGCCGAGGTTCCCGGATTGTTGTCACTGCCTTCGGGGCTCACGAAGTAGGTGCGGTCTGCCGCATGGGCTGTACCGGCTCCCACGGTGATGACGCCGAGTGGGGCTGATGACGCGAGCAGTGCTGCGGTGACGGCGAGGGTGCGCGTGCGTTTCATGGGTGCCTGGTCTCCGAGATCGTCCGGACTGGAGCGGGCCGTGTCTCCCTCGGCCCGGAGGCCGTGCGCGGGACTGAGGCGCCGGGAGGGGCAGGGCAAGGGTGTTACGCCGTGTCAGGGCGCCGGCATGGGGGCGGCGCGCGAGGCATCGGTGCGCTCCGAAGTCCGCTGTGGGGGCGGGGTGTTGCGTGAGCGACAGTTACAGAACTCGATATTGAACGCAACCCTGTACCGCCTGTAAATGTTCTGACGCAAGGTCAGGAGACCTCGTCGGTGTCGACGGCTGTCACTCTCCGGCGCCGCACCCGGCGCGATGGCCGTGTGAAAGAAACTCTGCACGGGGGTTGCGAGTTGGCATGCTGGTATACCAGCATGCCGCCATGCCACAGATCGACTATCCAGTGAACAGCGCTGAAGCCCTGCCTCCCGGCTCACTGCCGCCCCTGCGCCAGGCCGTCTCACGAACCGACCGGGTGCGGGAGGCGTTGCGGCAGGCCATCCTCGAAGGCGTGCTCCCGCCCGGAAAGGCCCTGGTCGAGCGGGAACTCGCCGAGGTGTACGGGGTGTCCAAGACGCCGGTCCGCGAGGCGTTGAAGCAGCTGCACTCCACCGGCCTGGTGGAGATCAACGCCTACCAGGGAGTCAGTGTCCGCCGCCCCGACAACCGTCTGGTGCAGGAGCTCTACGCCGCCCGCCGCGCAGCGGAACCCGAGGCCGTACGCCTGGGCGCGGTCCGCCTCGGTGCGACCCCCCATGCCGCTGCCCGCCTGGCGCTTCAGGACGCGACCACGCTGATCGGCTCGGGCGAGACACGCGGTCTGGGCATAGCCAACCGGCGCTTCCACCGCGAGCTCTACAGCGCCTGCGGCAACAGCTTCCTCTGCGGCTTCCTGGACCAGCTCCAGGACCTCACGGCCTTCGTGGCCGGCCTCGGCTGGCGGCTGCGTGCCACCTGGGAGGAAGAGGCCACCGAACACGCGGCGATCCTGGAGGCCATGGAGCAGGGCGACGGCCCGCTCGTGGAACGGCTGACCCGCGCACACATCGAGAAGGCCCAGCAGACCATCTCCCGCGCCCTCGGTGACGACCCCGGCGACGGCCGATGAACATCGAGTTGTTCGCCCACCCCCTCTCCTTCCGGCGGCGGCCACAGGCCCAGGCGGACCGACTGGCCGCCTGCGGCGTCGACGGCGTGACCCTGGCGTACAGCTATCACGGTGGGCGGTGGCTGCTGACGACCAGCGACCCGTGTGCCGTGACCGACTTCCAGGCCGGACAGTGGTTCCGCGACGAAGCCGCACCCGTGCACGGTGACGACGTCACCCTGCCGGTTCTCGGCGACGACGCGACGATCGCCACGACCGCCCTGCGGCGGGCCGGCATCGAGGTGACGGCCTGGCTCGTCGGACTCCACCAGTCCGGACCCGCCACCCGCCGTCCCGAATCGGCGCTGCGCAATGCCTTCGGGCACCCCTACCGGCACGCACTGTGCCCGGCAAGGACCGAGGTACGCGCCCACGCCACCGACCTCGTCGCCCGAGCCGCCCGCCGGCCCGGAGTCACCGGCCTCGAACTCGAGGCCTTCGGCTACCTCGGCTGGCAGCACCAGAGCGCCCATGACAAGCTCGGCGCGGCCCTTCGTCCCATGGACCGCTGGCTGCTGTCGCTGTGCTTCTGCTCCGCCTGCACCGAACGCTTCACCGACGCGGGCATCGACGTGCCCGCCCTGGCCGAGACCGTCCGCGCGACGCTGCTCGCCCAACTCGCCGAGCCGCGGGAAGCCGGCGCCCTCGATGCCGACGCACGCGCCGCCCTGGGCTCCGACCTGCACGACACCGTCCTCGCCGTGCGCTCGCGCACCACCGTGAGCCTCGTGCGGGACGCCGTTGCCGCGGCCGACGGGCTGCCCGTCTCCGTACGCGCCACCGGCGACCCGTATGCCTGCGACGGCAAGTCCGCCGCCGACACGGGCGCCCTCGCCGCAGCAGCGGGCGCCCTCACCGTCACCGACCTGTCGGGAAACCAGGACGCGCTGCGCCGCGAACTCGCCACAGCGGCCCGGACCGGCGCACAGGTCACCGCCGGATGGAACCTGGCCGCAGACCGGACCACCGATGAGCGGCAACTCACGAGCGTCGCCCAGGACGCGTACCTGGCGGGAGCCCGCTCCCTCGCCCTGTACGCCTACGACCTGGCACCGGCACAGCGCCTCGCGTGGCTGAGTGACCTCTCCCGCCTCGCCGGAGGCCCTGACACGGCCGAGCCCGCACCCTCGCCCCCTCTACCGGAACCCGTGACATGACCGGATACCTCGTCCGCAGACTCTTCCAGCTGATCCCGGTCGCCCTCGTCGTCTCCCTGGTGCTCTTCATGCTCCTGCGGCTGATGCCGGGCGACCCCACCCTCGCCATCCTCGGCCAGGAGGCCACCGAGCAGGACCGAGCGCTGCTCCGGGAGGACCTCGGCCTCGACGCACCGCTGTGGCAGCAGTTCACCCAGTGGCTCGGCGATCTCGTCCGCGGCGACCTGGGCAGCTCATGGCTCACCGACGAGAAGGTGGGCACGGTCATCTCCGACCGGTTCGCCGCCACCGTCGAGCTCGGAGTCATCGCCCTGGTCTTCGCCGTCCTCATCGGGATTCCCGCGGGCATCCTCGCCGCCGTCCGCCGTCGTACCCGCACGGACACCACGCTGAACTCCGTGGGTCTGCTCGCCCTGTCCACCCCGCACTTCTACCTCGCCGCCCTGCTCATCCTCGTGTTCGCCCTGTGGCTCGAGGTCCTCCCACCCTCGGGATACGTTCCCTTCACCGAGGACCCCGTCGAGAACCTGCGGCGCATGATCCTTCCGGCCGTCACGATCGGCTCCACCATCGCCGCGGTCACCATGCGCCAGACCCGCGCCGCCCTCCTCGCCGCGTTCAACGAGGACTACATCCGCACAGCCGAGGCATCAGGTCTGTCACGCGGCCGGATCGTGGGCGTCTACGCCCTGCGCAACGCCATCGTGCCGGTCGTGACCGTGATCGCGCTGCAGATCGGGGCGCTGATGAGCGCCACCGTCGTCACCGAGACCGTCTTCACCGTTCCCGGCATGGGCACCTTGATCGTCAACGGCATCTTCAGCCGGGATCTCCCCGTCGTCCAGGGCGCCGTGTTGATGGTCGTGGTCCTCGTCCTCCTGGTGAACCTTCTGGCGGACCTCGTGTACGCCTGGCTCGACCCGCGCATCACGTACTGACGTCGGGCACGCGCCCACAGAACCCCCCGATCCGGCCCCGCGCCGATCACAGCACGTCCTGCACCACACGTCCCGCACGCACCTCCTGGAGCGCCGATGGCCATAGACCTCGCGCCGAAAGTCCCCCGCAGACCGGTTCTGGACCGGCTGCGCCGCGACCGCCGCGCCCACATCGCCGTACCCCTGCTGTTCCTCCTGCTCGTGGCCGCGGCCGCGGCACCCTTCATGTCGGACTCGGTCAGCGCCACGGACACCGGCCGGCTCCTGGCCGGCCCCAGTTCCCGGCACCTGCTGGGCACCGACGAGATCGGACGGGACGTCCTGGCCCGGATCGTCGCCGGTTCCGTGGTCACCGTGGGGGTGGCCACCATCACCGTGGGCGCCGCCCTCATCGCCGGAACAGTGCTCGGCCTGATCGCCGGATACCGCGGCGGCTGGGTGGACACCCTCGTCATGCGCGTCTCCGACGGACTGCTCGCCTTCCCCCTCCTCGTCCTCGCCCTCACCGTGGTCGCGGCCCTCGGTCCCGGACTGCGCAACGCCCTGATCGCGATCGCCGTCGTCACCACCCCGCGCTTCGCCCGTGTGGTCCGCGGCGAGGTGCTCTCGCTGCGCACCCGCGAATGGGTGTCCGCCGCACGTATCGTCGGCGTCACACGCACCACGATCATGCGCCGACACCTGCTGCCCCACCTCGCCGGCACCCTGCTGGTCTTCGCCGCCCTCCAGGTGTCCACCGCGATCATGGCCGAGGCCGCGCTCAGCTTCCTGGGCCTGAGCGTCCAGCCCCCGCAGCCGAGTTGGGGCGCGATCGTCGCCAGCGGCACCGACCACCTCAGCGCGAGCTGGTCGCTCAGCGTCTTCCCCGGGCTCGCGATCCTCCTCACCGTCGCCGCGTTCAACCTGCTCGCCGACGCCCTGCGCGACGCGCTGGACGCCCACCGCCCGGACCTCGCGCCCACGCGCTGAGCCGTCTCCCGGCCCTTCACTCCGTCACCCCCGTACAGAGGAAGTACTTCGTCATGCCCAACTCCACGCCGCCCCGGATACCACGTCGCACCGTCCTGGCCGGTGCCGCAGCCACCGCGGCCGTCGCCACCCTTGCCGGATGCGGCTCCTCGGACTCCTCCCAGGGAGCCGCCGGGGGGACGCTCACCGCCGGTTTCGACAACGAGCCCGTCACCCTCGATCCGGCGTTGAGCTCCGCCATCTCCTCCGACCGCAACGTCCTGAACCTGTTCTTCGACACCCTGCTGCGTCAGCGCCGCGACGGAACCTTCGAACCGGCCCTCGCCACCCGATGGACCGACACCGGCACCGAGATCACCTTCGAGCTCCGCCAGGGCGTGAAGTTCCACGACGGCACCCCGTTCGACGCCGATGCGGTCGTCCTCAACCTGAAGCGGATCTCGGACCCCGCCACCCGCTCCACCAAGACGGCCGCACTGGCCTCCATCCGCGACGTGAAGGCAGTCGGCCCGCGGACCGTCAAGGTCACCCTGAAGGCCGCCGACCCGCTGCTGCTCACCCAGCTCGCCCACGAGCCCGGGATGATCGCCTCGCCCACCGCGCTCGCCGGGGGCGCCGAGCAATTCGGACGCAGGCCGGTGGGCACCGGCCCCTTCACCTTCCGCCAGTGGAGGACGAAGGTCCAGCTGACCGCCGAGCGCAACAAGACGTACTGGGCCAGGACCGAGGAAGGCGGCGCGCTTCCGCTCCTCGACAAGGTGGTCCTGCGCTTCGTCACCGAGGCCAAGGTGCTGCGCGCCGAGCTGTCCACCGGGGGAGTGCACCTGGTGCGCGCCCTGCCCCCGGAGGAGTACAAGCAGCTGGCCGACGCCCCGCGGATCACCATCAAGGACGAGGGCGTGCGCCGCAACTACTACGCCTCGCTCAACGTCACCAAGGGACCCTTCCGCGACCCGCGGGTACGCGCAGCCTTCGCCATGGCCGTCGAGCGAAGGTCCGTCGGCAAGGCCGCCGCCGGCGGCGACTTCGACATCGCCCCCTCCTTCGCCACCTCCAACGACTGGTTCTACGACGACGCCCTCGCCCCCCTGCCGTACGACCCCGAGAAGGCCCGCGCCACTCTGGACAGGGCGGGACTGCGGGGAAAGGTGCCCATCACCCTCGTCGCCCGCCGTCGCGCCCCCGACCCCACCGTCGCGGAACTGCTCCAGAGCCAGCTCACCGCGGCGGGATTCGCCCCCAAGGTGGAGATCCTCGAATTCCAGACCCAGCTGGAACGCATGCGGAAGCAGGACTTCGACGCGGCGATCCTCGTCATCGACATCCCCCGCCTGGACCCCTCCCTCGCCTTCGACCCGTACTTCGCCAGTGACGGGCCGAGCAACTGGTCGGGCCTGAAGGACTCCGCCCTCGACGCCCTGCTCGACAAAGGGCTGGGCACGGACGACCGCGCCGTGCGCAAGCAGGCGTACGTCGACGTACAGCGCCGCATCCTGGAGAACAACTACTGGGTCTTCCTGCACCAGGCCAAGTCGCCGCTGATCCACAGCAGCGACCTCAAGGGCGTCGGCCTCGACGTCGACGGCCAGTGGCGCCTCGAGCGCGCCCGGCTCGGCGCCTGAGGGGCATGCGATGACCCTCCTCGACATCAACCGGCTCGGTGTCACCTTCCACACCGCCCCCGACGAACCGCCCGTGCGCGCCGTGGACGACGTCAGCCTGCACCTCGACACCGGCGAGACCCTCGCCATCGTGGGCGAATCCGGTTCCGGCAAGACCGTCACCGCCCTGAGCCTGCTCGGCCTCAACCCGCCCTCACCCCTCTGCGAGACCACCGGGTCGATCCTGCTGGACGGCACCGACCTGCGCGCACTGGACCGGCGCGCCTGGCGCGAGGTACGCGGCAACAGGGTCGCCATGGTCTTCCAGGACCCCGGCACCGCCCTCAACCCGCTGCTGACCATCGGCACCCAGATCATGGACGCCGTCCGCGCACACCAGCGCATGAGCCGCGAGCAGGCGAGACAGCGAGCGGTCGAGGCGCTGACACAGGCCCGCATGCCCGAGCCCGAGAAGCGCCTGACCCAGTACGTCCACGAACTGTCCGGAGGCATGCGCCAGCGCGCCGCCATCGCCCTTGCCGTCGCCGCCCGCCCCCGACTCCTCATCGCCGACGAACCCACCACCGCCCTCGACGCCGCCGTCCAGGCCGAGATCATGACCATGCTCCGCTCGCTGTGCGACGACCTCGGCATGGGCCTGATCCTCATCACCCACGACCTCGGCGTGGTCGCCGAACAGGCCGACCGGGTCGCGGTCATGTACGCCGGACGGATCGTCGAGAGCGGACCCACCGCCCAGGTCCTGGCCGACCCCCGCATGCCCTACACCCAGGCACTCCTGGCAGCGACCCCGCGCCTGGACGCGCCCGCCCGTACCCGCCTCGCCTCCATCGACGGCCGGCCGCCCCGGCTCAGCGACCGCCCCCCGGGCTGCTCCTTCGCACCGCGCTGCCCGGTCCGCACGGACGGCTGCGAGATGGTCGTGCCGCCCCTGCTCACCATCGGTGAAGGCCACGCGGCGGCATGCCTGTTCGCCGACGCACCACGAGAACGGCCCGTGCCGCTGCCCGTGACGACCGACGACCTGTCCCGGGGCGCCGAAGAGGAAGACGGCACACCGCTCGTCGAGTTCGACGCCACCGACCTGCGCTATCCGGTCCGCACCGGGGCGCTGCGCCGCGTCACCGGGCACGTCGCCGCCGTCCAGCAGGTGAGCCTGAAGGTCGCCTCGGGACGCACCCTCGCCCTCGTGGGGGAGTCCGGCTCGGGCAAGACCAGTCTGACCAAGATGCTGCTGCGGCTGGAGACCCCCTCCGGGGGGACCGTCCGCTACGACGGCATCGATGTCCGACGGCCGTCCGCGTCGGAGCTGCGGCGGCTCCAGCGGGAGATCCAGGTCGTCTTCCAGAACCCCTACGCCAGCCTCGACCCCCGTATGACGGTCCGTGAGATCCTCGCCGAGCCGATGCGGGTGCACGGGCTGGACACCGCGGAACCCGAACTCGTCCGCCTCCTCCAGGACGTCGGCCTCGACGCGTACGCGCTGGACCGCTTCCCCTCCGCCTTCTCCGGCGGACAGCGCCAGCGCATCGCGATCGCCCGGGCGCTGTCCCTGCGGCCCCGACTGATCGTCTGCGACGAGGCCGTCAGCGCCCTCGACGTCTCCGTCCAGGCCCAGATCCTCAACCTGCTCGCCGACCTCCAGGCAGCGCACGGCATGGCCTACCTCTTCATCACCCACGACCTGGCCGTCGTCAGGTCGGTCGCCCACCGCATCGCCGTCATGCGGCAGGGCCGGATCGTCGAGGAAGGCCCGGCGGACCGGATCTACGAAACCCCCTCCCACCCCTACACCCGCGAACTGCTCTCGATGGCTCCGGGGCGCACCGCACCCCGGCTCGCCGGTGCGCAGAGCGCGGCCGGCACCGACAAGGAACGGAGCATCACATGGCCGAAGTGACCCAGGTCCGCCTGACCTCGATCAACACGCCGCGGCACAACAGCATCACCTGCGGACACATCCTGGTCGAACTCCTCACCGACGACGACGCACTGACGGGCATCGGCGAGATGTCCGACCTCCAGCACCTCCCGCGCTACCACCTCGACGTACCGGATCTGGAAGCCACCCTCAACGAGATCCTGGTGGGTCTCGACGCGCTCCAGATCACCGAGATGGAACGCCGCCTGGAGGCGAACTTCCCGCAGGCCGGATACATCTACGACAAGAGCCGCGCCATCAAGTGCGGGGTCGACATCGCCTTCTGGGACCTGGCCGCGAAACAGCTTGGTGTCCGGGTGTGCGACCTGCTCGGCGGCGCGGTCCGCGAGTCGGTGCCCATCGCGTATCCGATCTTCCGCCAGCAGCACGAGGAGGACGTCGAACGCAATCTCGCCATGGTGGGACGGCGTCTGGAGGAGGGCTTCACCTTCTTCCGGGTCTATGTCGGGCGCCGCCTCGACCTGGACGAGCGGTTCCTGCGCACCGCCCGCGAACGGTTCGGTGACCGCATCACCATCAAGTCCCTGGACTTCTCCAACCTCCTCGACGCCAAAGCGGCCTGCGCCTTCGCCGAGCGGGTGGCCGACGTCGGCTACGACCTCATCGAGTCACCCGCCCCGCACCACGACATCCGCGGTCTGGTCCAGGCCCGCGCCCGGCTCGCCGTCCCGATCAGCGAGCACGTCTACAGCTACCGGTGGGCACTGGACCTCGTCGCCGCGGACGCGGTGGACGTGTTCAACGTCAGCGTCATCGCCATCGGCGGGATCACACCAGCACGCCGGGTCTTCGCGATAGCCGACGCCGCCGGCAAGGCGTGCCTGGTCGGTACCACGCAGGAGCTGTCCATCGGCACGGCCGCCGCCGCCCACGTCGCGATGGCGATGTCCGCCGTCACCGTCCCGAGCGACCCGGTCGGACCGCTCCTCTACACAAGGGACGTCGTCACCGACCCCGTCCGCTACACCGACGGCCTGTTGTCCGTGCCGCAGGGCCCCGGCCTCGGCATGACGCTCGACCCGCAACGGGTGTCGGCCTCCGCCGGGCCGCTGACCTGGGCGGCCACCAGCGCCGCCGCGGTCGTCGACCGGCAGGTGGCCGCCACGTGAGCGACACACCGCAGTCGGCGAACGACGCCCGTGCCGAGGGCCGCTTCGCCGGCCGGGTCGCATTGATCACCGGCGGCGCGCGCAACATCGGCCTCGCCATCGCATGGCGGCTCGCCAAGGAAGGCGCGGCGGTGGCCCTCAACGGCCCCGACCCGGCCGAGACCGAAGCCGCAGCCGCAGCCATGCGCGACAGGGGCATGTCCGCGACGGCCTGCCCCGGCGACGTGTCCGACGCCCGCCAGGTCGACGCCTTCCTCAACCGTACGGTCGATGTCCTCGGCGGACTCGACCTGCTGGTCAACAACGCAGCCGCCCCCATGCTGGGGCGTGGTCCACTGCTCGACATCGACGTCGCCGACTGGGACCGCAGTTTCGCCGTCAACGCGCGCGGGGTGTTCCTGTGCACGGTGGCGGCCGCCCGGGTGATGCCCGCCGGCTCCTCCATCGTGAACATCTCCTCGGTCGGGGCCACCCGTGCCCACCGGGCCGCCGTCGCCTACGACGCCAGCAAGGGCGCCGTCGACGCGGCGACCCGCGCCATGGCCCTGGAACTCGCGCCCCGGGGGATCCGCGTCAACGCCGTCGCCCCCGGCCCGGTCATCAACGACCGGTTCGCCCTCCTCGATGCGGCCCAGCAGCGGACCCGCGCCCAGCCGGTCCCCCTGGGCCGGGTCGGCGACGGATCCGACGTCGCCGCGGCCGTCGCCTTCCTCGCCTCCGCGGACGCGTCCTTCATCACCGGACAGGTGCTGAACGTGGACGGGGGACTGAGCGCGCAGCTCAGGCCGCCGGGGGCCGACCCCGCTCTCGACCATCCCCTTCCCTGACCGGCCGCACCACCGCCCCGGTCCACCGCCAGCCGTTCTGCCGCACCGAAGGAAGCACGACATGACCCACACCCCCCGGCACCCCCTCGACCCCGACGATCTGGCCGCCCTGGGCGAGGCCAGCACCGCCACCATCACCACCCAGCTCTTCAAGCACGGCCTGCGCAACACCTTCCTGGCAGGCCTGACCTGTGTCACGCCCGACGCCAGGCGCATGGTCGGCGAGGCTTTCACCCTGCGCTACATCCCCGCCCGCGAGGACATCGACACCCTTGAGGTCTACGACGACTACGACCACCCCCAGCGCCTGGCGGTCGAACAGGCCGGCCCCGGCCAGGTCCTCGTCGTCGACTGCCGCGGCCAGGGACGCGCGGCCGCCGCGGGCAACATCCTGCTGACCCGCATGGCGGTCAACGGCGCCGCCGGTGTGGTCACCGACGGCACCCTGCGCGACATCGAGGAGATCAGCCGTCTGCCCCTGCCCGTCTTCGCCACCGGGGCGGCGGCCATGACCAACCTCGCCCAGCACCACGCGGTCGACCTGCAAGTGCCCATCGGATGCGCCGGCGTCGCCGTCTACCCCGGGGACGTCATGGTCGGCGACGCCGACGGTGTGGTCTGCGTACCCCGCCACCTTGTCCCTGTCATCGCCCGAGCGGCCCGCGAACAGGAACTGCAGGAGGCGTTCATCGTCGCCCGCGTGGCAAGCGGCGCCCCCCTACGCGGCACCTACCCCCCGGACGAGGCGACCCGCCGCGCCTACGACGAGTCGCGCGGCGCGCTCCCCGCGGCCGACTGACCCGCCCGCCCGGCCCCTGACCGCGCCGGCGGCCCAGTCTCCGGAGCACCGGAACCGGTGCTCCGGAGGACGGCTCACATCCCGTTCACCGATCGATCCGCCCTCCCCCGCAGAAGGCAGGAATCATGAGCAGCCCCGCAACATCCCGCTCCGCACGTTCCCGTACGGGAACGACTGTCCCGCTCCTCCTCTCCGGCGCCCTGGTCGGCGCCCTGATCTCCGTCGCCTCGGCCGGCCCGGCCGCCGCGGCGAACCTCGCCAGCACCTTCGACACCGTCGCCCCCGGCGCGCCCGCCCCCGGCTGGACCACCAGCGGGGACGTCACCGTGCAGGACGTGACCGGCACCGTGGACCGAAGCCTTCGTCTGCGAGACACCTCCACCACTGCCAACGTCACCGCCACCGGCACCTTCGGGACCACGACCTCGACCGTCGTCGCCGGGTTCCGACTGCGAGCCGCGCAGTCCACCGCCACGGTCGGCGCGCACCTCGACAGCTCGGGCGGCCACAGCGTCACCGTCGCCATGAGCCCCACCGGCCGCCTCTACACCTACGACGGCGCCACCCAGATCGACCTCGGGGCCTATGCCGCCGACCGCTGGTACGACATCCGTCTCGTCGCCCGACCCGGCACCGCGAGCGCCGACCTCCACATCGACGGCGAACGCCGCGCGGCGGGGCTCGATTTCCGCACCTCCACCACCGATCTGCGCAGCATGCAGATCGGGATCTCCGTGGGCGACACCGGCACCGCCTACCTCGACGACGTCCGTACCACCGTCGAGACCACCCCGACCAGCTGGCAGCACCTCGGCACGGTCGCTCCCCGCACGGCCGCGCAGATAGGCACCTCCCAGCTGCTCGTCGGAGCGGAGACCCTCGACCGCGACTACACCGACTACCGGGCGTACGCCCCCTACCTGGGGAGGCTGGGGGCGACCGGGGTCCGTCTGCAAGGAGGCTGGGCCAAGACGGAGAAGGTTAAGGGCGTCTACGACTGGACCTGGCTCGACCAGATCGTCGACGACGCCAGGGCCCGCGGCGTCAAGCCATGGCTCCAGCTGTCCTACGGCAACGGCATCTACACGGGCGGCGGAGGCTCCGGCCTCGGCGGTCAGATCCCGACCTCCGCCGAGGCCCTGACAGCCTGGGACGCCTGGGTGACCGCCATGGTCAAGCGGTACGAGAACCGGGTCAGCGAGTGGGAGATCTGGAACGAGCCCAACCTCGCCGGCATCCCGGCGGCCACCTACGCCGACTTCTTCGCCCGCACCGCGGCCCGCGTCCGCGCCGAACAGCCCGACTCCGTCATCTACGGGCCGGGCGAGGCCGGCATCGACGTCCCGTACACCAACGACTTCCTCGTCCGGCTCTCCGGACAGGGCAAGAGTCACCTGCTCGACGGCATCAGCTACCACCCCTACAACCCCAACCCCGACGACATCTGGACCTACCAGCAGGTCGACAGGATCCGGGCCCTGATCAACCAGTACGCCCCCGGAGCCGTACTGAGGCAGGGCGAGAACGGAGCCCCCAGTGCGCCCAACAGCTTCGGCGCACTCGGTGACCTGGACTGGACCGAACTGAGCCAGACCAAGTGGTTCCTTCGCCGCCTCACGCACGACCTCGGCCAGGGCATCAGCACCAGCGCCTTCAGCATCTCCGACCTCCACTACCCGTCGAAGATCAACAGCAAGGGCCTGCTCCAGACCAACAGCGACAAGTCGATCCGCTACGCCAAGCCGTCCTACTACGCGGTCCAGACCCTCGCCTCCGTCATCGACAGCACGATGAAGGCACTGCCGGCCTACGCGTTCACCACCGACTCCGCCGTCACCCTGACCGTCCAGGGCTTCGCCAAGCGCGACACCGGGCGCCAGGTCGTCGGCGTCTGGAACGGCACCACCACCCCGGGAGACAGCACCACCCGCACCCCGGTCCGCCTGACCCTCCCCAACGGCAACTTCACCGACCCCGTCTACGTCGACGTACGGACCGGCGCCGTCTTCGACATCCCCGCCACCGACTGGACGGTGTCGGGCAGCACCCACACCTTCCGCAACGTGCCGGTGTACGACTCGCCCGTCCTCATCGCCGACCGCTCCACGATCAGGCTCTAGAACTCTCGGGCCCCGCCCGCTCCCCTCAGGGCGGGGCCCGACCCCGAGGAGACCCCCATGCACGCCACCGCACGAGCGGCCCTGCGGTCGGTCGTCGGACCCGGTCACTTCCGGGAGACGGACGGCGAACTCGTCCCCTACAGCCGGGACGCCACCCCGCTGTTCCACGCCCGGCCCGACGCCGTCGTCTTTCCCGCGGACACCGCCGAGGTCGCCGCCGTCCTCGACATCGCCACCCGCTACGCCGTCCCCGTGATCCCGCGCGGCGCCGGATCCAACCTGTG
The DNA here is from genome assembly GCF_042716475.1 of Streptomyces sp. NPDC058671. Lineage (NCBI taxonomy): Bacteria > Bacillati > Actinomycetota > Actinomycetes > Kitasatosporales > Streptomycetaceae > Streptomyces > Streptomyces sp. NPDC058671. The sequence continues at coordinate 124,915 of NZ_JBHXSA010000011.1, forward strand.
CGCCGCCACCGTCGCCTCCCGAGGCGGCGTCGTCCTGGTCCTGACCCGGCTGAACCAGATCCACGAGATCGCCCCGGCCGAACTCCTGGCCCGGGTCCAACCCGGCGTCACCAGCGCCGCCCTGGCAGACGCCGCCGCCCGCGACGGCCTGTTGTGGGCCCCCGACCCCGGCAGCCGCACGGTGGCCACCATCGGCGGCACGATCGCCACCAACGCCGGAGGACTGCGCGGCCTCAAATACGGCGTCACCCGCGACTACGTCCTCGGTCTGGAGGCCGTCCTGCCCACGGGAGAGGTGATCCGCACCGGCGGCCGCCTCCACAAGGACGTGGCGGGATACGACCTCACCCGGCTCCTCACCGGCTCCGAGGGCACCCTCGCCGTGATCACCGAAGCGACTCTTGCCCTGCGGCCCGCCCCCGCCACGGCCGGAACGGGAGTGGCCTACTTCCCCGACCTGGCAGCCGCGGGCCGGGCCGTCACCGCCATCATCGCCGCCGGAACACTCCCCGCCACCCTCGAATTCCTCGACCGGTCCTGCGTCCGGGCGGTGGAGGAATTCGCGCGTCTCGGGCTGCGCACCGACGCCGGGGCGCTGCTCCTCTTCGGCGACGACGGCGAAAGCGAGACCGTCGCCCGCGCCCTGGAGCGCATGAGTGACACCTGCACGGCCCATCAGGCCCTGGACGTCACGACCGCCGCCGAAGTGGCACAGGCCGAGGCGCTGCTCGCCGCCCGGCGATGCGCTCTTCCCGCCCTCTCCCGACTCGGTGAGCTGACCATTCTCGAGGACGCCACCGTGCCCCGGCCCCGCATCGCGGAGATGGTCGACCGCATCGACGCGATCGGAGCCCGCCACGGCGTCACCATCGCCACCTTCGGACACGCCGGCGACGGCAACCTCCATCCCACCTGCGTGGTGAAGTCCCGGGACGACGCGGACACCGTCTCCCGCGCGGAGCGTGCCTTCGCCGACATCTTCGCCGCCGCGATCGACCTGGGCGGCACCATCACCGGCGAACACGGCGTCGGCGCGGCCAAACTCCCCTTTCTGTCCACGCAGCTCGGTGCCGACCAGATCTCCCTCCTGCGCCGACTGAAGACGGCCTTCGACCCGGCCGGCATCCTCAACCCCGGAAAGCTGGGCTCATGACCGACCGCACGGGCGGCCCCCTCCCGAAACCCGTCCTCGACCCGGACCTCCTCTCCCGCTGCATCTCCTGCGGCTTCTGCCTCCCCGCCTGCCCCACCTACGCCGAGACCGGTGACGAGGCGTCCTCACCCCGAGGCCGGATCAACCTCATGCGCGCCCTACAGAACGGCGACCTCGAACCCGACGACCCCACGCTGAAGGAACAGTCCTCGCAGTGCTTGGGCTGCCGCGCCTGCGAGCCGGTCTGCCCGGCCGGCGTCGAGTACGGGCAGCTTCTGGAGCAGTGGCGCGACCATCAGTGGCGCGGACGCCGGATGCCGGTTCTCGCCCGTGTCCTCATGCTGGTCGCCGGCCGACGAGGCCTTTTCCGCCTGTTGGGACGGCTGCGAGGGACACCGTCCACGAACGTCGCCGCTGCCCCGGCCATCGCGCCCGGCGAAGCTTCGCTCATGCTCGGATGCTTCGAGCGCGTCCTCTTCCCGCGCGTCAGCCGCGCCGCCCTCGCCCTCGTCCCCGGCCTGACCGCCCCCGCCTCCCAGGGGTGCTGCGGGGCGCTGCACGCCCACAACGGCGACACCGCCACCGGCGAACGCCTCGCCCACCGGATGGGCCAGGACCTACCCGGCACCATCGTCACCACGTCCGGCGGCTGCGCCGCCCACCTCGCCTCGGTCCTCGGCAAGGTCCGCGTCCGTGAACTCTCCGACCTCATGGCCACCGACTCCCCGTACCTCCCCCTCGGCGAACTCCGGGTCGACGGCCGCCGAGCCCGTGTCGCACTGCAGGACTCCTGCCACCTCCGCAACGGCCTCGGCGTCTGGACCGCCCCACGTGACCTGCTCGCCAGGACAGCCGACTACGTCGAACTTCCCTCGGCGGGCAGCTGCTGCGGTGCCGCGGGGACCTACTCCCTGCTGCGCCCGCGGGAATCGCGCCGCATCCTCACCGCCAAGATCGACGAGATCGAGGCCGCCCACGTCGACTTCGTCGCCGCGGTCAATCCGGGCTGCCTGCGCCAGCTCCGCAGCGGCCTGCGCCGCAGACGCTCACGAGTCAAGGCCGTACACCTGGCCGAACTCCTCGCCATGGCCGCAGAGAACAGGCCTCCGGCCACCTAGGGCGGATCCCCCCGTCGCCACAGTCCGCGCCCCACCGCTGAGAGAAGACATGCCTTCCCGTTCCCCGCTGGACCCCCTGGCCACCGAAGCCGCTCGCGCCGCCGCTCCCGCCCTTGCCGCCCTGGCCCCCGCCGAGGTCGCCACACTCCTTCGTGACCTCGCCGGCGTGCTCCACGAGCACACCGATGAACTGGTCGCCCTTGCAGAGGAGGAGACTCGTCTCGGCGACACCAGACTGCGCGGTGAGGTACTGCGTACCCGCGTACAGCTGGAGATGTTCGCCGGGATCGCCGAAGAGGGCGCCCACTTCGACGTCATGATCGACCCGGCGGACGACGACGCCCTCCCCGCCCCGCGCCCGGACGTACGCCGCATGCTCGTCCCTCTCGGCCCGGTCGCCGTCTTCACCGCCTCCAACTTCCCCTTCGCCTTCTCCGTCCTCGGCGGAGACACCGCCAGCGCGCTCACCGCCGGCTGCCCGGTCGTGGTCAAAGCCCACGAGGGCCACCCCCGCCTCACCGAACGCACCGCAGCACTCGCCGCCGAGGTCCTGCCCCCGGGCGCCCTCTCCGTCGTCCACGGCCGCGAGGCAGGCCGCGCCCTGGTCACCGACCCCGTCATCCAGGCCGTCGGCTTCACCGGATCCACCACCGGCGGCCGGGCACTGTTCGATCTCGCCTCCGCCCGCCGCGACCCGATCCCGTTCTACGGAGAACTGGGCTCCCTCAACCCCGTCGTGGTCACCCCCCACGCCCTCGCCTCACGAGGACCCGCCCTGGTGAGCGACTACATCGCGTCCGTCACCCGCAGCCAGGGCCAGTTGTGCACCAAGCCGGGTCTGCTCTTCCTGCCCGAACACCACGACCTCGACGAACTCCTCCGCGCAGCAGTCACCCAGACCTCTCCCGCGCCGATGCTGGGGCCCTGGATCGCCGAGGCCTACCGCACGACCCTCGACGAGCTGACCACCCACCCCGCCGTCCGACAGATCGCGCCCGCACCGACCGGCACCCACCGCACCGAACGACCCGCCGACGGGCTCCCGGCGGCACTCCTCACCGTCAGGGCCCACGACCTGCGCGCCCACCCCGAGCTCCTCCGGGAATGCTTCGGCCCGGCATCGACCGTCGTCACCTACGCCTCCACCGAGGACTTGCTCACCACCCTCAGGGAGCTCCCGGGCAGCCTCACCGCCGCGGTGCACGGCCGGCAGGACACGGACGGGGAACTGTCCCGCGAGATCTGGTCCGCCCTGCGCGCCGGCCGCCTGATCTGGAACGACTGGCCGACAGGGGTGGCCGTCACCCGCGCCATGCACCACGGCGGCCCCTGGCCGGCCACGACCAACCCGCTGCACACCAGCGTGGGCGGCACCGCCGTCGCACGCTGGCTGCGCCCCGTCGCCTACCAGAACATGCCCGAGACCCTCTTGCCGTACCCCCTGCGGACCTCCAACCCGTGGCGGGTACCGCAGCGCACAGGGGCGTGACAGAGCGGACTTCTCCGCACGTTCCAGGAGCGGAGGAGTCCGCCTCCGAGTGACGAGGGAGGCCCGCCGGCCCCGGGCGTTTTCTCCTCCGATACGACGGGCGTGACGGCCCCGGCGACACCTCGCGCCGGGCCTTCACCTCTCATGACCGCACGATCACGCGCGCCGGTGCGAGGGCGCTAGGGTCATGATCATTCCAAGTGAGTGCCCACGAGGAGAGTTCATGAGGACCAGCCTTCGCAGACGTCTGTCAGCGGCCGCCATCGCCCTGGTGCTGACCGCCGGCGCCATCGGATCCGCGCAGAGCGCCACCGCCGAGGAGACGGCGTCGGCCGAGGCGGCCGCCGTCCCGGCGCTCGGGCCGCTGTTCAACACCCCGACGTCCGCCGACCCGGCCGCGCAGGACGCCATCAGGAACCGCGTCCGCGAACTCGTCGCTGCCGCCGACGACGGCTCGACGATCCGCATGGCGATGTACCACCTGTGGGACACCACCATCGCCCAGGACCTCGCGAGTGCCCACAGCACTCGCGGGATCGCCGTCCAGGTGGTCCTCGACGAGACGACGGTCAGCGCTCCGGAGGGCAACCCCGCGTCGTACGACACGCTCAAGACGGCGCTCGGGACCGACATCACCAAGAGCTCGTACGTCACCCTGTGCGCCAAGGGCCGGTCGTGCCTGGGCTCGACCGCGAGCGGAATCAACCACAACAAGTTCCTGCTGTTCAGCAGCGTCGGCGGCGGCGCGGCGACACAGGTCGTCCTGCAGACGACCTCGAACCTGACCCCCTCGAACTACTCCCGCTACTGGAACAGCGCCGTCGCCTTCGACGGCAACCCGACCCTCTACGCGGCGTACACCTCGTACTTCGCCAAGCTGACGCAGCAGAACAGGGCCGCCTGGGACTACACGTACGCCGGCGCGGGCGACTACAAGGCGTACTTCTTCCCGCGCGCGGGAACCACCGACGAGACCGACACCGTCGTCAACACCCTCGACAACGTCGGCTGCACCTGGAGCGACGCGGCCGGGACCCACCGCACCACTGTCCGCGTGGCGATGTTGAAGATCACCCGCCAGGCGGTCGCCGACAAACTGCGCGCCCTCGCCGCGGCCGGCTGCACGGTCGACATCGTCTACAGCGAGACCGACACCGGCACCTGGAACGCCCTCCACGGCCAGTCCCGTCTCACCCCCCGTTGCTACCAGCACGACCACGACTCCCTCGCCGGCACCCCGAACCGCATCGTGCACTCCAAGAACCTCATGATCGACGGCATGTACGCGGGAGCGCGGGAGAAGCTGGTCTTCACCGGCAGCCACAACTGGAGCGGCCCGGCCCTGCGCGACAACGACGAGACGATGCTGCGGATCACCACGCCAGCGGTGTACGACGCGTTCGTCACCAACTTCGCCCAGACGAAGACCGCGGCCTTCCCGGGCACGGCGGACGACACCGGCGCCTGCCGCTGACCCCGCCACGGCGTCCCGCCCACCGGCTGCCCCGGCCCCGTACAGGCCGCCGGGGCAGGCCGTACGCCACGCACCCGATGCGGCGATCGACGCAACCGGCCGGCACCGCTCCACCAGCGGTGGTGCCATGGCGCGTTGCTGCTGGACGGGCTGCGAGGCCTTCGCGAGCAGGGCACAACGATGGCCCGGCTCCGCGCGCGCACGGCAAACCCCCACCGGTCAGACAACCCGAGAGGGTGGGGGTGTCCGGCGGCACAACGAGTACGTCCGTTACCACAAACCGCTCGCTCGCCGACCCGGCATCGGGGGTCCAGCCAATTCCCAGGACCGGGTCTCCCCTTCGCCCTCTAACGGTTCGGACTGCGGAAGAGGGCGAGCTTCTTCGTGAGGATTTTCAGCGGCGAGGTGCCCTGCTCGGCCCCAGCCGGCATGGGTGCCCGGGATCCGTCGTTGGCGCCGGGCGTCTCGGCGAGCGCGGCGAGCGCCGACTCGGCCGCTTCACGGTACAGGTCACAGGATGCCGTCATGGCTTCCAGAGCCTTGGCATACCTGGTGACCATGGCCCGTGCGTGGACAAGCTCCTCGTCCCGGGTGAGCAGGTGCCAGCCTTGCCGCAGCCGTGTCAGGGCCTGTTCGGCGTCGGTCGGCAGCGGTCGCGGCAGCGAGGCGAACCCCGTGATCGCGTCAAGGAGGTCGGTCGGCTCCGTGCCGTCCAGGAAGACGTCGCGCACGGTGAAGCGCTCCGCGTCGTAGCCCGGGACCTGCGGTGTCGAGGGCAGGACGACGGCCCCGCCGCGCGGCAGCCCCACGCCCAGCTCACGCTTCATCGCGAAGTCGACGATCAGTGCCTGCTCCGGCGCGGCCCGGTGCTCGACCACCTGGTGCCGCAGGCTCGGTGGCAGGAACGCCGTGATCGGCCGCCGCCCCCGCGCGTCGGGCGTCATCGCCTCGTGCACCACGACGTGGATGAACCAGCTCTGCCGGGTGCAGCTCCGCAGCAGGCGCCGCAACTCTCCGTCGTCCTTCGGAAGGTGGTTCGTCCCGCGCAGACGTACGCCCGGCACATGTTCGTGGTCCCAGGCGACCTGGTCGCTGTCGGGCCAGAACATGGTGGCGGGTGAGGGCCAGCTCGCTTCCCACGCCCGCTCTGCCTCGGCGGCGAGCACCCATGCGACGCCGTCACGCTCGACGCGCCGGGACTCAGGATCGTACGTGGTCAGTTGAGCGCGCACGGTGACACCGTCGGCCACGCGCCAGCGGGCCTCGAAGAGCCGGCGTGCAGACGGGCCGGCATCGGCGGACTCGTCGCGGGGGAACAGATCGGTCGAGCGGGCCGCTTCGATCGGGTCGAGGTCCGAGAAGTCATCGATCACTCCGGCCGCCTTGAGGGCGACCAGGTTGCGCCGGACGTCCCGCTCGGCTTCGGATCCGAGGTGACGCCCACGCCCGAGCCACACGGTATCGGGGGCAGTGGTCGATGGAGAGCTGCTCTTGGCCATGGAACCGTCCAGGTGGGTGATCAGGGCTCGACCAGTATGGTCCGCGGCCCGAGCGCCTGGGGGCAGGTGCACACGTGAGGCCCGGATCCACGGGATCCGGGCCTCACGCCGCTTCAGTAGCGGGGACAGGATTTGAACCTGCGACCTCTGGGTTATGAGCCCAGCGAGCTACCGAGCTGCTCCACCCCGCGTCGGTGGACACCACACTACGCCACGCTCGGCACCACCCGTGACCAGCAGCACTGAGCTCGGGGAACGGCCCGGGGTGCACGTCCGTAGGTCCGCGGGGGAGCGCTCGGCGAGGCCGGCGGACGAGAAGCGGTGCCGGCAGCTCGGCCTTGCCGCGGTACCGTTCCCGTCGGCCGCAGCGAGAACCGACCCGCTCAGTCGGTCAAGGTGGCGTGGCTCCGCATGGCGTAGTAGTTGGCGCGGTACGCGTCGTGGACGGTGTCACCGGATATGCGCAGCAGTGCTTCGTCGTTCTCGCGCAGCGACGACATGTCGAGGTTGTGAGAACCGGTGAAGGTCCACTTGGTGTCCGGGCGGCCGGCGTAATTTCCCTCTACGAGCAGGTACTTGGAATGGACGAACATGTCGTCGCCTGTGGTCGTGGTGCCCTTGTCGAGGAGCAGCTTGTACGGGCGGATGCGGGGGTGGGCAAGGGTGGTGAGCTGGTTGGTCTCGCGGTAGACGATCTCGATCCAGCAGCCCTGGTCTGCCAGAGCGCGGAGCTTCTGGGCGACGGCTGAGCGGTGGAGCGCCCAGGCCGCGATGCGTACGACCGTCTTGTGGGAGTCGGAGCCCACCGTCGTATTGCCCGTGCAGGTGACGTTGCCGAGGATGTCGACGACGACGTCCCCGGAGGACTGGGGGAAGAAGTAGTACTTCTCCGCGCCTGCGGTGGCGGCCTGCCGGAAGTAGTTCGTGTTCCTCCGCTCGGCGGCCAGGTCGTTGAAGTAGTTCACGTATGCCGTGTACAGCTCGGTGTTGCCGACGGAGGTGTAGGCGTTGTTCCAGAACCGAGTGGTGTTGCCGGGAGTCTGGTTGGCCGAGGTCTGGATGACGACGTCCTCGGCGAGACCGGCGGCGCCGACACGGGAGAAGGTGAAGAACTTGTTGTGGTTGATGGGGTTGACGGGCGGAGTTCCGTCGTTCCACGCCGCGTCGGTGTCCGCGATGCAGGCGCGGCCGGCGGGACAGATGTGAACCCAGGAAGGCTGGGTCATGTCGGTGCCGAGGGCTGCGGTGAGGGCCACCGCGGCGGCTGAGTCCGACTCCGAGTGGTCGAGGACGACCCGAACCTGGACACCTCTGGCGTGTGCGCGCTGCAGCGCCTCGGAATAGTCGGCGTCCGTCAGGGCGTACATCGAGGCGCGGAGCGTCCGGCCGCCCTCGGTGGCGTCGACGGCGTCGATGATGTGCTGCTTGACGGCGTTCTGCTGCTCGGGCGTACCGGTCGGGTCGTTGAACACCGCCCCGGTGGTGGGCAGTGGCGGGGCGGCCACTGCGACGGGCGCCCCGGCGAGGAACTGCCCGTACAGCCCCCCGATCAGCGATCCGACCAGCAGCAGCCTCATGGCGGTTCTCCGCATGGTTCCGCGTTCTCCTGTTGTGTTGCGGTGACATGTCATGACGGAGATCATTCTCCCGACACCGGTGACGAGGCCTCACCCCACCCCGTCCGGCAGAACGACTCCGCCGGTCATGGACCGAGCGGGCGCGGGCCCTGCCGCCGCGCACCGACCCGAGGGGGGGGAGCGGGGGAGTGGCCTCGTCGTGATCGGCTACGACTCGCGAACGCCGTGTCCTTGCACGGAGCCGTACCTGTCGTCTCGATCTGACTCTGACTCCGAGGCCGCCTGCGATCCGGCAGGCGGAGGCACTCGTCAGTAGTACCCCTTCGCTCCGTCGAGCAGCTCCCGCACGATGTCCGCGTGCCCTGCATGCCGTCCGGTTTCCTCGATGAGGTGGATGAGAATCCAGCGCAGGTTGGCAGCGCCAGAGCGGTATCCGGGGTGGCGACCGACGTCATCCAGGGAGGCTGCGTCCGCGATCTCATTGCTACGGGCGCACTGGGCCTCGTAGTCCGCAAGCAGCTGCTGCAGAGGGACGCCGTCGGTGCGCCAGTCGGCATCCTCATCCGCCGCGTCGAAGGAGGGGTTCTGCGTCTCGTCGCCGGCGAGGAACAACACCTCCAGCCAGGTGTGCTCCACCCACCGCATATGGCTGATGAGCCCGGCCATCGTCATCGTCGGCGAGGTCGGGATGACGGAACGGTGTGCGTCCGCCTCGCTCAGGCCCTCGCACTTCCATCGCAGGATCTGCCGTTGGAGATCCAACCAGCCGATGAGCGCGGTGCGTTCGTCCGCCTGGAAGGGGGGACGTCCGAATGAGGGGGTCATGTCCGCGGACGCTAGCGCGCCCGGTCTCCGACTGTCGCCACGTTTTCGGCGTGGTGCGGCGACGCCCCCTCTCTTTGCCCACGCTGCACCCTCGTACGCGTCGGAAGGTCCGCTGGACAGGACCTGAAGGAAATGGACTCGTCCGCCGCAGGCGAAGTGTCTACCCTGCTTCGGAGCGGGGCTGCGCGTGGTCCCGCAGGTTGCGTGCCGTGGCAGAGCGGTCCATTGCGATCGCCGTGGGGGAGGCCCCCTCCACGGCGACTGACGGAGACGGGGTGGCCCTGCCCTTGTCTGTCTCGCGGGTTCGAATCCCGTCGGCACCGCAACCGTCCTGGGTTTGCCCGGCGCAACCCTCGGTGTGGTGTTCGGTGACCGCATGCCCAGCGTCATCGTGAGGGGCTCGGTCTCGCCGTCGCCCGTGAACGCCTGTGCGTGGCTGCCGGGTGCGCCATGACACGCGGCGTGGGAACCCGCTTCCCGATGCCCGGCCGACCACTGTGCCCAGTGTCAGACAGCCCACCTGCGGCCGGCAGTCGCGACGACGCCCGTGCCAGTCGGACCGGCACAGAGGCCCTCCGCCTCGCCCGCACCCTGCGAATGCCCGGGGTTCAGACGCCGACCGGCGGCATCCGCACGGGCAGCAGCTCCGGGCGCCGTGCGGCGCGGCCGTCGCCGGAAGAGCGACCGCGCAGGCGCCGAAGCAGCCAGGGGCCTAGGAACCCGGCGGCCCACCGAAGTTCGATGGCTGCCGCACGTACCGCGGTAGCGGTCGTGGCAGGGGCGGGCGTCAGTGCTTGGGTCCACGAGTCGTCGCTGCCCGGAAGGCCGAGCGCGTGCGCCAGTGCGGCGGAGATCCGCTCGTGGCCGAGCGGACTCGCGTGCAGTCGGTCCGCGGCCCAGAGGCGTGGATCGGCGGCAGCGGCGTGCGGGGACGTCTCGGCGAGGGCGACGCCGTGCCGGGCAGCCGCCAGTCGGATGCGGTCGTTGAGGGCGGCGATCCTGGGCGCGACGGGGCGGGCGATGGGCGCGATCCGGGCGATATCCGGGAACGTGCAGGTAGCGACGCGTGCGCCCGCGCCGGTGAGTGCGGCGAACATCGCCTCCACGTGTGCGGCGGTCTCGTCCGGGTCGAATCGGGGCCGCAGCAGGTCGTTGACCCCGGCGATCACGGTGGCGACATCGGGGCGTAGGGCGAGCGCGGGACCGAGCTGCTCGGCGCGGACCTGTCCGGCGAGCCGACCCCGGACGGCCAGATTGGCGTACTGCACCTCCGGGCTCACGGCCGCGATCCGCTCGGCGAGCCGGTCCGCGAAGCCGCGAAGCCCGATGGTGTCGTCGCCGTCGCCGACCCCCTCCGTCTGACTGTCGCCCAGCGCGACGTATCGCAGGTACTGACCGTTCCTCATGGACCGTCCGTCTCCTCTTGTGGCACTGCCGTGCCGCAACTGGAAGAGAAGCATACTCAATAAAGCGAGTAATCGTTTCTCTGAGTACCAATCCAGGGGTCCCAGAGCCAGGTCCCCTGGTCGACTGGTCCAAGGTGCCACGGGCTACGGCCCGCACCGCCTCAAGGAGATCCTCGCCGACGCGCTCCTCCGGAGCGGGGCAGGCCTGCGTGAGTGCGACGGCCAGCGGACGTCACACCCCGCTACGAGGTCCACCTGCGCTGGGTCAACGCTGCTGCTGAGCAGCTCGTCGCCGCCGGGATCGGCTGGCCCGAGGCTGGTCCGGATCTGCCGGAACTTGCCCTGTTCGAACGCGTGTGGGACCCGGCGGCGTGACTCCGGCCCGAGTCAATCGCAGAGGGCGACGGGGCCACCCCGTAAGGGTCACTGCCAGGGCCGGTGCGGCCGGGCCGGCCCCAGCCTGGCGTGCGAGGGTTGCGGGCGGGCCGTCCGACCCCAAGGACGGCTGCGGGACGTGGCAGGCGGTGTGGCTGCAGCCCGACGCGGTCCCATGCGGGCCCTCGGGATCACCGGCCGGCTCCGCCTCCGCTGCCGCCACGTTCCCCGTATCCCTCGAGGCTTCACCGCAACGCCTCAATCACCTCCCGACTGATCACCGGGACGCGCGCCCGCCGGGTCTGGACGCTCTCCCACGGCCATCACTCCAGGCCGGCCCGGTTCATACCTCTGAGTGAGGGCCGGCCGCTTCGGGCCGGACAGCGTCCCGGGTTCCCTAAGGTGAGCGGCGTGGGCGGCCGGGAGTCGCCCGATCGGCATGTCTCATACCCGGGAGTTTGCGTGGCGCAGCAGCGCACAACCCTCCGCCAGCATCTTCGGTACCGGTTCGACAACCTGGTGGCAGGAGGGACCACCGTGCTCATCGGGTGGCTGGCCCTGGCCTGTCTGGCCGTCGTCGTCCCCGCGAGTGCGGTTCTGGTCTGGGCCGACCGGAAGGCTCCGGCCACCCCGTCCGGTCGGCTCCAGGCGGTGTGGGTCAGTGTCGGACAGACGCTCAAGATCGGGGGCGCGGTCGGGTCACCCGTCTACGTGCTGACCTCGGTTCTGCTCGCCCTCGTGGCCTTGTTGTTCGTGTCGACGCTGGTCAGTCTCATCACCACCGGCATCGATCAGCGCATCAGGTCGCTTCGCCTGGGCCATTCCACCGTCCTGGAGACCGGGCACACCATCGTCCTGGGCTGGTCCGACCAGATCTTCCCGGTCATCGGGGAGTTGGTGGCCGCCAACGCCAACAAGCGACGGGCGGCCATCGCCGTCCTCGCCCCCATGGACAAGGTGGAGATGGAACAGGGAATCGCCACCCGCATCACGGACCCCGGCACGACCCGGATCATCTGCCGCACCGGCAGCACCACCGATCCGGCGGTTCTGTCGCGGGTGAGTCCGCGGACCGCCAAGTCCGTGCTCGTCCTGGCGCCCGACGGGGAAGCCGGCGACGCCCACGTGGTGAAGACCCTGCTCGCCCTCGACGCGGCCGCTTCCCCCGACAGGGAGGCGGTGGTGGTCGCCGCCGTCCGTGACGCCCGCCACCACCGCACCGCCCAACTGGCCGCCGGGCCGCGCGGCCACGTCCTGTGCGTCGACCACATCGTCGCCCGGCTCCTCGTCCAGACCGCGCTCCAGCCCGGCCTTTCACTCGTGTATCAGGAGCTGCTGGACTTCGAGGGCGACGAGTTCTACACCGCTACCGCCGAGGACCTGGCCGGACGCACCTTCGGTGAGGCCCTGCTGTCGTTCACCACCTCGTCCGTGGTGGGCCTGCTCCGTGCGGACGGGGCCGTCGACCTCAATCCCGAGCCGAACTCCACGATCGACGTGAGCGACCGGATCATCGTCATCACCAGGGACGACGACACGGCCGTACGGGGGGACGCCTCCTCCTTCGTCCACGAGGACGCGATCGTCACGGCCGAGCCCGGGACGTCCGTCGCCGAGCGCCTGCTCCTGCTCGGCTGGAACCGGCGGGCCCCGCTCATCGTGGAGCAGCTCGACCAGTACGTGCCCCCGGGGACCGTCCTGGACGTCGTGGCGCAGGGCGACGACGCCACCATCTGCGATGCCGTCCGCGGCGTTCCGGCGCAAGGCCACCTGGAAGTGGCCTTCCGCAGCGGGGACATCACCGATCCACGCGTCCTGGCCAAGCTGGACGTGCCGTCCTACGACGGCGTGATCGTCATCGGGGACACGGCCCTGCCGACGCATCCCCAGCGGGAGCCGCAGACGGAGTCGAACGCGGACGACCGCACGTTGGTCACCCTGCTGCACCTGCGGGCGATCGGGGGCGCCGCACACGAGGAACTCGCCCTCACCACGGAGATGTCCGACGACGGCAACCGGCTGCTCGCGCCCGCCAGAGCCGGAGCCGACTTCATCGTGAGCGGCAGGCTCATCAGCCTTCTCATGGCACAGATCTCGGAGAGCGGCTACCTCGCGACCGTCTTCGAGGAGTTGTTCACCGCCGAGGGGAGCGAGTTCCACCTGAAACCGGTCAGGGACTATGTCAGGCTCGACCGGGAGGTCACCTTCGCCACCGCTGTGGAGTCGGCGCGTCGGCGGGGTGAGTGCGCCGTCGGATACCGGCAGCGCCGTTCGGTCACCACGGCCCCCGACTACGGCGTGACGATCAACCCTGACAAGAGCCGGCCGGTGCGATTCGACTCGGGTGACTGGTTGATCGTGCTTGCCGAAAGCTGACCCCGGCGGCTGAACCGACCTGCGTGCGCCGCGTGCCTTCGAGCGCGCCTGCCCTGCGGTGCCCGCGTGTCTGCTTGCGGCGGCCGCCTGCTGCCTGCGGCGCCCCGTGCCCCCGTGTCTTCGTGCCCCCACGGACGGAGCCGGGCACAGGTGTGCCCGGCTCGCGTCGGTCACCTAGTGCGCGTGCACCTCCAGGGCGGTACGTACGGCGGATTCGAGGGCCCCTTCGATCCACGCGGGCTTGATGGAGGTGTGGCACCCGGCGAAGTGCAGGTTCCCTTCGGCCTTGCGGACGTGGGGGAACAACTCGGTGTGCTGACCGGGAAGCAGCACGGAGGCCTCGCCGTAGGCGTACGGGTCACGCATCCAGGACTGGGTGCGCCCGACGCCGGTGTAGAAGACCTCGATCCGCTGCCCGAAGACGTCCTGGACTCCGGCGAGAGCGCGAGGGTAACGCTCCTCGTCGTCGAACGAGTCCCACTTCAGGGCGTCGTCGGACCAGCTGTAGGAGGCGAGGATGACCCCGCCCCGGCTGCCTTCGACGGGATGCGACGGCTGGAACATGAAGCGGTTGGGGTTGTCGGTGGCCGATCCGCCGCCGATGACCCCCGCCGCCTCCGGCTGGTCGCGGGAGACCAAGCGCGTGGCGGCGTAGTGGGCGCGCTGGGCAGCGGAGATGTGCCCCTGGGGTACGGAGGGGTGCGCGCCGAGCAGGCTGCCGTCCCCAGGGGCCTGCCCCAGCTGGTACTTCCGGTACAGGCCTGGCCGCACCGCCTCCAGTTCGCGCTTCCAGTCGGCTTCGTCGAACTCCCACCAGCGACGGCTGAACTCCAATAGCACCTTGGTGGCGGCGTCGTAGTGGAGTTCGGTGACCGCCCGCCGCTTGCCGTAGGAGAGCGCGGGGGTGACCGGGATGTGGCGCAGTCCGGAGAAGGGGACGGTGATGATCGCGGCGTCCCCGGTGAAGGTCTCTCGCTCCACGACGCCGCCGCGTCCTTCGGAGACCGTGTCGATACGCACCCGGCCGTCACCGTGCGCGATCCGGGTGGCACGGCGGTCCAGCCGCACGACGTCCTTGACCCGGTCGTAGAGGGCGTCGGCCAGAGTGGCGGTGCCGTCGGGCAGTTCGAAGAAGCGGGTGTCGGGGCTGATGAGGGAGGCCCCGATGAAGCTGTGCACGAAGGCGAGGTGGAGACGGGAGGTGAGGTTCTCGACGGTGCCGATCAGATCGATGGTCCGCTCGTCGAGTCCGGCCTCCTCCGTCAGGTACCGGTACATGGACATGTGGCCGTAGCGCTGGATGACGCGGGCCCAACCCTCGACGAGCTCCTTGTCCTTCTTGCCCTCGATCTCCTTGCGCACGGGGGCGAAGGCGTTCCGCACGATCTGTACGGCGGGGAGGGACTCGTAGGCGGCCGGGACACCGAAGGAGCGGTTGAGGGCCTGCGGGCTGCGCGCGTAGTCGGCTCGGCGGACGCGGATGCCGTTGACGAAGATCCACGTGCGGTACGCGGGGCGGCCGGCTCCGTCGACGTCGACGAGGTGGAAGGGCCGGCGCTTGAGGCCGAGGCTGTCCATGAGGCCGGTGACGAGCGGGTGGCTGTCGGGGATGCGCATGGCCCCGGCCTCGGCATACTGCTTCGGGTCCGCGAAGGGCGCGGGGGACTCCTCGTGGCCTCCGGTACGGAAGGTCTTGATCCGGCCACCGACCCGGTTGCCGTTGGCCTCGATGACCGTGACCCGGTGTCCGGCCTGGCGCAGCAGGTGCGCGGCGGTGAGCCCGGCGGGCCCGGCGCCGACGATCAGCACCTTGCGGCCGCGGCGTCCTCCTGTCCCACGGGGCCGGGGCAGACCGGACTTCAGGAGGATGTCCGCGTAGCGCGGCACGAGCGGCAGGTCGTCGTCGTCCCGCACCAGGATGGCCCGGGCGATGGTCAGGCAGGTGTCCCAGTCGGCGGGGGAGGAGGGCCGGGCCGGAGTCTGCGAGGCCCCGGCGCCGCCTGCGGCGACCGCCAGGGCACCGGCTCCCGCGACCGTGGCCGCGCCGGCGATGACGGTACGGCGGGACGGCCGACGGGCGGCCCCGGGTTCGGGCTGGTCAGCAGGGTCGGGTGTGGGGAGTGCGTCAATGATCACGGGGCAACTCTTGCGGTCCCGCTGTGACCCGACGCCCAAAAGCCCCTGGACAGAGGAACTACCACCCGGACGTGCGGCACACGGGGTCCGCTGCTGACGAACTGAGTTTCGTACGGGACCGTGGGGCGCGAGCGGCTCGGCAAGTCTTCCGGAGGGTGCCGGCTCCCTGAGCCCAGGCCACCCCGGTCGTACGGCCGATGCCACTTCGATCCGGCCCGGCCCACCGCGATCCCACCCCCGAGGCCACCCCGGGGTGGCGGTGGGTCACCCGCGCGTACCCCTGCCGCTACCCGGTACCGCCGCCGTGGCGTTCAGGCTCCCGGAAGGAAGAGGCGGAACGGGTGATCATGAGGGTCCCGGAGGACCCGTGCCGGGGCGCTGCGGCCAGATGGGAGGAGTCGGCCGGCGCGGGAGGATCCGGGCTGCCGAGGACAAAGGCACCGAGTGATGTCGTCATGTCTCAAGCCTTGACCCCGACACTCACCTCCACACGCTTGCGCGTCGGCCGCCGGGGACGTCCGGCGCCTCCTGCCGACGACGCAGCCCCGCCACCCCGTGGCCCCCGCCCTGGCCCCCAGCCGGCTTCCCGCCCTCCCGCCCCGCCCCGTAAGGCATTGGTCGCCACGCACAGGCAAGGCCCGTGCCGGTGTGCTGGTGACACGTTCCGTCGTGCACGCCTTCACCGGGGGCCCGCACCGTGCTCTCGTAGGCCCTCTTGCCGTCGCGAGTGTCCCGGAGAGCCATGACCGTCCACCCCTTGCCCGCCACGGAGCTGTCCATGACCGGGGGCGAAACCCAGGGCGCTGTCCTGGTCAGCTTCCTCCTCATCGTGGTCGCCGCGCTGTTCGCCTGCCTGCTGCTCGGACCACAACGCGAGGAGGCGGAGCACTTCTACGTCGGTCGGCGGCGGAACAAGCCCCTGCGTAACGCACTGGCGCTGGCGGGCGACTACATCTCGTCCGCCACCGTCGTGGGCACGACAGGGACGGTCGCTCTCATGGGGTTCGACGGCTTGTTCGTCGCGGGCAGCACAGTCGCCGCGCTCGTCGTCCTGTCCCTCCTCGCGGGGCCGTTGCGGGCGCGCGGACGGTTCACGATCGCCGACGTCTTCGCGGACCGGGCACCGGGGACCGCGGTCCGGATCGCCGCGGCGGTCGTCACGCTCCTTGTGTGCCTGCTCTACTTCGTCGTCCAGCTCTCCGCCGTGGCCCTCGTGACCGCGCAGCTCCTGGGCCTGGAGACCGTGGGCGGGCAGCGGGCGATCGCTGTGATGATCGGCGTCCTGATCGCCTGCGCGACCGCCGTCGGGGGGATGCGCGGGGCGACCGCCCTGCAGGCCGCGAAGACCGTCATCGTCCTCGTGGCCCTGCTTCTCGTCGTCGGTGTGCTCCTGACCCGATTCGGCTGGAACCCGGCCGCTCTCCTCGACGCCGCGCAGACCAACAACGGAACCGGTCCGGCGTACTTCCGCCCCGGCCTCCTGCAACGCTCCAACCCCAGCGCCAGCTGGACCTTCGACTTCGTCGGGCTCCAGCTCAGCATCGTCCTCGGTGCGGCCGTCATGCCGCATGTCGTGATGCGGCTGCACGCCACCTCCGATGCCGCAGCGGCGCGCCGCTCCGTGCGCGGGGCCCTCGTCATCGTCTCGGCCGTCACCGTGTGCGCCGTGGTGCTCGGCCTGGGCACGGCGGCGACCGTCGGCGGCGCGAAACTGGCGGAGGTCAGCCCGGGTGGCACCGGCGCCCTCATGCTCACCACCGGGACGCTCGTGGGCGATCCCGGCTCCACCGCCGGGACCGTGCTCTTCATCCTCGTCGCCATCGCGGTCTTCGCGACCTCCCTCGCCGTCATCGCGGGCCTCACCCTGACAGCGTCGGCCGCGGTCGGCCACGACCTCTACCGCCAGGCCCTGCGCCGAACGGAAAGCTCCGACAAGGGCGTCGAGATCAGCACCGCCCGCTGGGGCGCGGTCGCCGTGAGCGCGGCCGGCATCACCCTCGCCTACGCGGCCCTCGACTGGAACATCCAGATGTTCAGCTGGGTCGCCCTGGCCGTCGCCGCCTCCAGCCTCCTGCCCGCCCTCGTCTACACCTTGTTCTGGCGCCGCTTCACCGAACGCGGTCTGCTGTGGACCCTCGTCGGCGGCGCGGCCTGCGTCGTCGTCCTGCAGACCTTCACCCCCATGGTCACCAGCCTCCCCTCCTCCTTCCTCCCTCACGCGGACATCGCCTGGCTCCCCTTCCAGTCCGTCGCCCTCATCTCCATCCCCACCGGATTCGCCCTGGGATGGCTGGGCAGCGTGACGGACCGGCGTACCGGCCGGGACCTCGCCCCGCGGGCCGATGCGCGGCGTGGTTCCTCACGCCCCGATCTGGCAGCGCGCCGGCGTGACGACGCCGGCGACTCGCGGACCTGACAGACGGTCGTCGCCCAGAGCGACGGCCCCCGGGCCTTCGCTCCACCCGCCGACCCTGGGCGGGGCGTACCGCAGAGGCCTCCACCCGGACGGACGGCCCGAGGTGCGGATGCACGCAAGAGGCCCGGATCCACAGGATCCGGGCCTCTTGTCACTTCAGTAGCGGGGACAGGATTTGAACCTGCGACCTCTGGGTTATGAGCCCAGCGAGCTACCGAGCTGCTCCACCCCGCGTCGGTAGTCCCCACACTACGCCATCCACAGCACCGGCCATGACCGGACCGCCCCGCGCAGTGGATCTGGTCACGGAACAGCAGGACCAGGCCGCCACCCAGCGCGGTCAGTTGGGGCTTCGGCCCAGGAAGGCACCGGGGGCAGGCTCGGGGGCGACCCCGAGGGCAGACCCCTGCCGGCAGGCGATGGTCAGGTCATGCCGCCACGGGCGTGAAGGGAGCGAAGGGGTGCAGCTCGTCGTCGCCGGGCTGCACGACGCCGTAACTGCTTTCCGGGACCGCGTTCCAGGCGCCGGGCAGATCTCCGAGGGGTTCGGACACGATGAGGCGGGTCTCCTCCGAGATGTCGCGCAGGAACGCGACGTCGGGGTGCAGCCTGCGCAGTGCCTCGACCCGGCTGCTGTAGAACAGCGACCGGGAGTCGTGCCCGCTGGAGTAGCGGAAGCCCCAGACGCGTACACCATCGGTGATGGCGAGCGTCATCTGCAGGGGGAACTCCACGCCGTGCTCGTGGCCGACGCGCTCCACCACTCCCGCCATCCGGGCGACGGCGGCGGGCGGGTCCTCGTCCAGGCCGTAGGTGAGTGCCAGGTAGAACATCACCTCCGAGTCCGTCGTCCCCTCGATGCCCGCGTACAGGGCGGGGTCGACGAGCAGGGTGAGATCCCGGCGCATGAGGTGGAAGCCGGCGATGGCGCCGTTGTGCATGAACATCCACCGGCCGTACCGGAACGGGTGGCAGTTCGACTGCTGTACGGCCGTGCCGGTCGACGCCCGGATGTGCGCGAAGAACAGGGGCGAGCGGACGTGGTCCGCCATCTCACGCAGGTTGCGGTTGTTCCAGGCGGGGCCGATGTCCCGAAGGAGCGCCGGGGACTCGTTGTCGTCCGTGTACCAGCCGACGCCGAACCCGTCACCGTTCGTGGTCTCCACGCCCAGTTTGGAGTGCAGGCTCTGGTCGATCAGCGAGTGAGCCGGTTTGTACAGGATGGTGTCGAGCAGCATGGGAGTTCCTGAATAGGCGAGCCATCGGCACATACCTGATCACCTGGGTCTCTGGTGCCTGAGGGGGCGATCCTCCGCCGCTCCGTCGCTGCGTGCACGGCGCTGTCCCGGCCCTGTCCGGGACCGTCCCGGTCCGTCCGGCGTTCTCATTTTCGGCCCTCCCGCCGGGGAGTGCCACGCGGGCGGCCGGTCCCGAGCCGGGACGCGGGGCCCGGCCCTATGCGGTTCCGGTACCGGTTTCGGTTTCGGCACCAGCATCCGCCGGCGTATCGGTGTCGCCATCGGCCCATACCAGCGCGTACGACTCGTTGCCGGTTCGCTCGACCCACCGGAGCCGGTCGTTCACGACAGCGCGTCGGGGCTCGGGGGCGCACTCGGCCAGTCTGCGCAGGAGGTCGCGCATTCTGCGCAGGGCCATGGGGGTCCCCGCGGCGGCGAAGACGAGGTCGTCGACGGCGGTCCGTACGTACCGGTCCCAGCCGGGCACCGGGACACTCACCCGGAACCGTCCGGCAGGGTCGTGGAATCGGCCGATCTCCAGGTCGCGGTCGGCCAGGCGGATCAACAGGTCCTCGAGGCGGTCCATCGCCTCCACCGCTGTGGCCGGATCGTTCACGGCGGGGGACAGGGCGCGGAGTGCGATGTCGGCGAGAAGTCTGAACGGCAGTTCGGGGTCCTGGGCGAAGGCCCGTTCGACCCCCGTCGAGAGGGCGCCCGCCAGTGCTGCCTCCCCGGGTCCACCCGCCGTCACATCGGCGACCACCATGCCGCCCGTCAGGGTCGCGCCCGGGGCGATGCGAAAGGCGACCGAGCAATCGTGTGCGTGAGCGATGCCCAAGAGGGTGGAGACGTCGATCCCCCGCAGCACGGTCGGCGGCCCCGTCCAGCGGACCGCCGTACTCGGGCCGGTCGGCGACGGCCGGGGGTCGGCGAACCCGCCAGGGGCGTAGGAGCGTACGTACAGGGTGTCGTACAGGCGGTGCGCGCGGGCGGCGATCGCGGTCAGCGAGTGGCCGAGCTGGATCGAGTCGAACGCCTTCATCTGCAGCGTCCGCATCAGGCCGAGCGCGATCAGGGAGAGCAGCATGGCGGCGCACGGAACGAAGACGGAGACGTTCTTCCGGGAGCCGACGGCCAGGCCCGAGGTGACGCAGAAGACGAACACGCCCACGGTGAAGGCGAACGCCCGCCAGACGATCGGCTCGTCGCGGAACAGGCTGAGGCGGGGCGTGAACGTGCTGGCGGAGAACTGCACGACCAGGAACAGCACCGAGTAGATGATGCTCACCAGGCTGATGACGCCGAAGCCCAGGGTGATCAGCACGCTGACCACCCGCCCCGCCGCCACCTGGGGGCCCGCCGTGACCAGAGGGGTCAGCAGCCCCAGCCCGAGCCCGGCGGCCGCGCACAGCAACTGCGAGAGGTCCCTGCGCGCTGTGCCTGTGGGGCGCTGGAGCAGCGGGCTTCGCCGACGCCGTTCCCGCGCCAGGGGGACGGCGGTCCCGTCAGCGGAGCGGGGCATCCGGCCTCCTCAGAGGTTGGGCGACCAGGGCGAATCCGGCACGTGCCTTCCATTAGGCACGCGCCTGCAGCCAGCTGCACTCCGGGTCAGGCGTGCGGGGGAGCACCCCGGAGGGAAGGCCGAAGCACGCGTCGGGCGTGGCGACCGACGGCCCCCGGCGTGGTGCTCATTCCGGGCGGTTGAAGCGTCGGGCGGCCCACAGCAGGGCGAGGGTTCCGCTGATGAGGAGAAGGCCCGCTTCGAGGGGGAGGGGCGGCTGCCATCCCGCCCATTCGATGCTGGTGGCGGCTTGCTGGTCAGGGACGCGATGGGTGATGCAGCGGCGCAGGAGGTCCACCGCGTAGGCGAGGGGGTTGGCGCCGGCGAGGGCCTGGGCCCAGCCGGGGAGGGATTGCAGAGGGAAGAAGCCGCCGGAGAGGAACAGCAGCGGCATCATGATCAGGCCGAGGAGGGTGTGGAACGTCTCGGGTCTGCGGAGCGTGACGGCCAGGGCCAGGGACAGGGCCGTGATGGTGAACGAGGCCAGGACCATGCCGCCGAGGAGCAGGAGCAGGAGGAGCGGCTCGTAGGGGATGCCGACCGTGCCGGCGAGGCTGAGCAGTACGGCACCTTGGACTGTGGCGGTCAGGGTGCCGCCCGCGCAGTTGCCCAAGAGGAGGGTGGAGCGGCTGACGGGGGCCATGAGGAGCTCGCGGAGGTAGCCGCTCTGCCGGTCGGTGATCAGGCGGATGCCGACCATGATGGCCGGGGTCTGCACCGTCATCATCAGCATGCCGGGGAAGAGATAGGTCTGGTAGCCGACGCCCAGGGAGGAACGGGGGATGAGGGCGGCCAGTCCGCCTCCGAGAATGAGGAGGTACAGCATGGGGTGCAGCAGCATCAGCGCGGTGTGGGTGCGTTGGCCGGCCAGGCGCAGCATGTCGCGGTAGACCAGGGCGTGGATCGCGCGCAGTTCGTGCCGCACGCGGGCGAACCGACCGCCGCCGGAGGTCTCGGGGGCGTCCGGGGTGCCAGGAGTGTCAGGGGCCTTCAGGGTGACTGTGGTCATCGGACGCCGCCGGTCTGTGACGTGGTTGCGCCCCGTGGGGGGCCGGCCGGTACGTTGCTGCGCTCGGTGGCGTCGAGACTGCGGCCGGTGTGGTGGAAGAAGACGTCGTCGAGCGTGGGTGGGGTCGCGGAGGCGGCGTGGACGGCGACGCCGTGGCGTTCCAGGGCCGCGCAGAGACGGGGGATCCAGGTACTGCCGTCCGGCAGCCGCAGGGAGACTCCGGCGGTGTCCACGGTGATGGCGCGGTCCGGCCGGACGACGGCGCGCACGATCCGTACCGCCGTCGTGTCGTCGCTGGTGCGAAGGACGACCCGGTCGTCCCCGATCGCGGCCTTCAGCGCGAGGGGAGTGCCCTGGGCCACCACGCGACCGCCGTCGATGATGGCGATGCGATCACAGTTCTCCGCCTCCTCCAGATAGTGGGTGGTGACGAAGAGGGTGCTGCCATGCCGGTCGCGCAGCGCGCGGAGGTGGTCCCAGACCTGGACGCGGGCGTGAGGGTCGAGACCGGTGGTCGGCTCGTCGAGGAACAGCACGCGGGGGGAGTGCAGCAGGGCCCGGGCGATCTCCAGGCGACGCCGCATGCCGCCCGACAGGGTGCGTACCGGGGAGCCCCTCCGGTCGGTCAGCCCGGCCGTCTCCAGCACCTGTGTCACGCGCAGGCGGGTGTGTCGGCGGGGCAGTCCGTAGAGGCGTGCGTGGATCCGGAGATTCTGTTCGGCCGTCAGGTCCGCGTCCAGAGCGCTCTGCTGGAAGAGCATGCCGACGTTCCGCCGAACCTGATGGGGTTGGGTGAGTACGTCGGCCCCGGCGACCGTGGCGTGACCGGAGGTGGGGCGGGCCAGGGCACAGAGCATGGAGATGGTGGTCGACTTACCCGCCCCGTTCGGGCCGAGGAAGGCGAACGTCTCGCCCTGCGGCACGTCCAGGTCCAGGCCGCGCACCGCGTGGGTCGTGGTGCCCTGAGGGCCCGGATAGCTCTTGACCAGGCCACGCATGCTGATGGCGTACACGGGCTCGGCTCCGCGCTGTGTGGTGTGCGGGGTGCTGACGGGGCCTGGCATGAGAGCTGCTGGGGCGAGGCCGTCGTCACCGGTGTGGAGCTGCATACGTCTGGTCCTCATCGACGAGTTCTACGAGTTCGCTCCCGCGGTGGCCAGGCGTGGCCCCCCCCGGGGCCCGGACAGTGGTCCGGCCGGCGGCTTTCCCGGGTTTCAGCCGCCGGCCGGATGGTGGTGCCTGTCCTAGGCGCAGCTGATACCGATACAGACCGTGTTGAGGAGGGTCAGCAGACCGATGCACTCGCACGTCGCGGCGAACGGCGCTCCGTCCACGCCGACGGGGTCGGTCTCCGGAAGGGCGTGGAGTCGGGCGAGCAGGTCGAGGTCCTTGTTGTTCTCCATGGGTGTGCTCCTTTTCTTTCGGTGAGCCGGCGGCAGGTTCCTGCCGCTCAGACCGGCAGCTGGACCATCCAGAGCCGGGGGTCGGTGTGGTGGATCCGCAGGAGGAAGGCCAGGATTCCGGCGGATCCGTCGCTCCAGCTGGTCGAGACGTCCCCGTACTCGTTGGGGAAGACCACGTGGGCGCCGCGCTGGGCCCTCTCACAGACGATGAGACGGGCCAGGTCTTCGGCCACGCCGTGGTGGACGGGATCACCCGTGGCATCGGCCATGTCGAGGAGGAAGTCGCCGTTGCCCGCGAGACCGTGGCACTGGGCGAGGGCGGCGCGGGAGGCGCGCTCGCTGACGGCGTACGCACTGCGGTGGGCGAGGTCGCCGAACCTGTCGTCCCCGGTCGCCTGCCACAGGCGGACGAGGAAGGTCCCGATGCCCGCCGAGCCGTGGCACCAGTAGGGGGCTGTGGGCACGTCCGAGGCCTGCGAGGGCCACTGGGCCGTATCGCCGGTCAGTACGGCGCCGGCCAGAAGGTGCTCGCCCACCTCCACCGCGAGGTCCCTGTGCTCCGCGCGCCGCGAGACGGCCGCGGCGGCGAGGAGGAAGCAGGCGATGCCCGCGGATCCGTGGGCGAAGCCGAGGTACCGTTTGCCGCCCTCCGGGGAAGCGGCCTCCGCGGGGACCGGCCACCCCACCCCGTGCTGGTCACGCTGTGCGGCGGCGGCCAGGCGGTCGGCCGCGGCGACGGCCAGCTCGGCGAAGCGCGGGTCACCGGTGCGGTGCCACAGGTGCAGGGCGGCCAGTCCACTGCCCGCGCTGCCGTGGGTGATGTCGTGGTGGGGTGTCGCCTGCTGCGGGGCGAGGGCCAGGGCCAGCGCGTGGTCCATGAGTCCCCGGTCGTCGATGGCGCGCCCGGCGTCGTACAGGGCCCAGGCGGTTCCCCGGCCGCCGAAGTGCAGCCCCGGACGTGTGGAACGGATGTCGGTGCGGTCGGCGATCCAACGGCCCGCGGTGGAGATCAGTCCGGGCAGCCGGGTGTCGTCGGTGAGCTCCCAGTACCGCGTCAGTACGGCGAGGACACCGGCCGCGCCCTGCTGCACGGTGCAGGGGTCGGCCTCCCCGGCCATGGTGGACACGGGCCACAACCGCCGCTCGTCCGACGGATTCATCGTGTCGATGAGGTGTTCCACGATCCCGGAGACCGCGTCGGCCCGGTCCTGGTCGTGGCGGTCGGCCCGGCCCCGGTCCCTGCCTTCGTCGCGGCCCCCGTCTCGTGGCGCCCGAGGTGCTGCGGGCCTCTTCGCACGCTCCGGGGCCACCTTCCGGAGGGCCTCACGGGCCCGGGCCGGGTCCCACCGCTCGGCGGGATCGTCCTTCATCAGCCCGAGAACCATCTCCATCAGGCCGTCCGGCAGCCGAAGCGGCCCGGTACAGGCGGCCAGCCATGCGGCGAGCCGCTGCTCCGTGGCCCTGGTGCCGGGCTCCTCGGGCAGCAGGTTCGGTACCTTGCCCGCCAGGACGAAACACGCGGTGGCGCCGAGACTGTAGTAGTCGCCCGTGGGACTGACGGGCGCGTCGGCCAGCCGCTCGGGTGCGCTGAAACCGGGGGTTCCCACCCGGGTCGGCAGGGCTGCCTCGTCCTCCAGGACGGCGAGTTCGAGGTCGATGAGACGCAGCTCGCCGTCCGGGCGGACCATGACGTTGGCCGGCGTGAAGTCCCGCAGGACACAGCCGCGGGCGTGCGCCGCCGTGACCAGGTCCACCAGGCGTCCGACCTGGGTCAGCGCGTCGGCGCGGTAGCGCTCCCCGCCGACGTCGCGGAAGTGCTCGGCGACCCAGGTCCGCAGGGTGACGCCCGGCACCTCGTCCTGGGCCAGGAACAGGTGCCCGCCGTGCTCGAACAACGCCAGCGGCTCCGGAGCCAGCCCCGTGCCCCTGAGCTTCTCCAGCGTCCGGGCCTCGGCGCGCAGCCAGTCGCGCACGTCGCAGCCCGAGGCGTCGGCCTCCACATGCGGCCGGGCTTCCTTGATCACCACGGGGGCGCCCGTACGGACGTCCTCGCCGCGATAGACACCGCCCTTGTTCGTGTGCCGGATGGCCTCCCGTACCGCGAACCGGTCACCGACCACCACCGGGCCGCTCGCCTTCTCCACCGCGCGCGGCGCGTCGGGCGCCGAGGTGGGGAAGGGGCAGACCGCCCAGGGGGGAGGGCAGTACTGGCCGGTGCGCTTGTCCTCCACGGGGTTGCCGTCGGGGTCCTCGATGAACCACACCAGCAGGCCGTCGTCCGACAGCCGGCGGCGGCCGGCGAAGGAGCCGTACCGGTAGTGGACCAGGGAGTGCGCGGCGTAGGCCTGGTCGGACAGGATCCTGGGGCCGGAGAGGCCCGCCGTGGCTTCGTGCAGTTCCTGGGCGAGCTGGGCCGCCTCCTCGTCGGACCCCGGTTAGACGGTGATGAACTTGCCCGAGCTTCCTCGTGGCGTGGCGCGGGAGTTGAGCGCGCTCACCTGGTCCAGCGACCGGGCGAACTTGAACGCCGACCTCTGCCGCAGCAGCACAGGCAGGGCCTTCTCGAGCACCGTCGGCGCCGAGGCCACCGTCGCCGAGAGGTGCAGCTTCCACCCCTGCTCGCGCCGCGTCCCGGAACGGGGCGTGACACGGCACCACATGTCGTCGGAACCGGTCGTCCAACACTCACCCGCACCCGTGGCGTGCAGCGCCTGGCGGAGGAGGTCTTCCAGTTCAACTTCAACAAGCTGGGTCGTCATTCGTGTCCCTCTCAACGGTGACCGCTGATCGAAACGTGCCCGGTGACATAACCGGACCAACACAGAAACATCGGATTCACTTGATCCGGCGAGCGCACAGCGCTCCGGGCCCGTCAACGATTGCGCCCGGCGCAGGAGCAGGCGCACGAAACCCAGGTCAGGGCGGACCGACCGGCCCTGAGCACGACTCGACGGTCCACCCTCCGTGCGCGCGGGGAGACGAAGCTCATGCCAGGGCGTTGACCACTGCCGTGAAGACGCGCGGAAGGCGCTCGGCCGCAGGCACGACGAGCGGGGCGAGTACCCGCTGCTGTCGCACCCGTAGCAGAAGTTCCGTCAGAAGCCGGTGGCGGCGGGTCGCGCGGTTCCAGTCGCCTTCGTAGCGCTCCGGCGTACCTCGGCGCACGTTGTCGATCAGCGTTCCGGCACCGGTGAGGGCGAGGGAGATGCCCTCACCGGTCAGCGCGTCGACGTATCCGGCGGCGTCGCCCACGAGCAGGACCCGCCCGTGGAGCCGGGTGCGTGCCTTCTGGCGCAGCGGGCCCGCGCCCCGTACCGCGGTGACGGCCCTTTCCGCGGGGAGGCGGGCGGCCAGTTCGGGGAAGCGCTCCAGTTGGGCGTCGAACGGTGCCCGCCGGTCCGTCAGCAGGGCGACGCCGACGAGCCGGGGACCGAGCGGGGTGACGTAGGCCTCGCCGTGCCGTCCGCAGTGCACCTCGACGTACGGGGACCACGGCGGTACGGCGTAGTGACGCCGCAACCCGTACCTGGGCCTCCCGCGGGACTCGACACCGAGGCCGAGGGAGCGGCGCAGCGGGGAGTGCAGACCGTCCGCGGCGACCAGCCACCGGGCGCGCAGACCGGCGCCGGGCAGGGTCACACCGGTGGCGTCCTGCCGTACTTCTCCGACTCGCAGGGGCAGTACGGGAACGCCTGCCGCGAGGACAGCCCCGTGCAGGATGTCGTGCAGGCAGGTGCGCCGTACGCCGAGGCCGGGGCCGCGCCGGAACGCGGCGTCGACCTGACGGGAACCCTGCACGTACCGGATGCCGGTGATCGGATGGCCGGGGACGTCGAGACCGAGTGAGGCGAGGGTCCGGACGGCGCCGGGCATCAGGCCTTCGCCGCACGCCTTGTCGACCGGTGCGCGGCGGGGCTCGGCCACGACGGTGTCGTAGCCGGCGCGCGCGGCGTACAGCGCTGTCGCCAGGCCGGCCGGACCACCGCCGACGACGATCAGGTCGTGTCCGTGGCTCACGCGTGCACCGCCCGGGTGAGGGCCGCGTTCTCACAGCGGAGGCGGACCGTCAGCAGCACCGCGTTGGCCGTGCTGAACACCGCCGCGCTCAGCCACGCCGAATGCACCAGCGGCAGAGCGGCGACCTCCACCACGACGGCGATGTAGTTGGGGTGACGCACGAGGCGATAGGGGCCGGTACCGATCGGACGCGCCCCCGGAACGACGATGACGCGCGTGTTCCAGTACGGCCCGAGGGTGGTGATGCACCACCAGCGCAGCGCCTGGGCCAGAAGGACCAGCGACAGCATCGGCCATCCCAGGACGGGCAGGAACGGCCGGTGGGCCAGAACGGGTTCGAGGAGGCAGCAGACCAGCAGGGCCGTGTGCAGGACCACCATGACCGGATAGTGGCCGCGGCCGTGCTCGACACCGGCGCGGGCGAGCGTCCAGGTCGTGTTGCGCCGGGCCACGACCAGTTCGACGACGCGTTCGGCTGCCACGCCGAGGACGAGGAGCGCGTACCAGAACATGAATGCCTCTCACCAGCGCAACAGGACGAACTCGGAGCAGAAGCCGGGGCCCATCGCCATCAGCAGGCCCCAGGTGCCGGGCTCGGGCCGCGCGGATCCCCGATGGCTCTGCAGGACGTGCAGGACGGAGGCCGAGGACATGTTGCCCACGGCCGCGAGTGAGCGCCGCGCGCTGTCGAGGGCGTCGTCGGGCAGGCCGAGCACGTCGGTCACGGCGGACAGCACCTTGGGGCCACCCGGATGGCACACCCAGGCTCCGATGTCGTCGGTGGTGAGCCCGTGTTCGGCCAGGAAGGCCCGCAGGGGCCGCCCGAGGTGCTCCCGCACGATACGGGGGATACCCGCGTCGATCACGACACGGAACCCCGCGGCTCCGATGTCCCAGCCCATGAGGTGCCCGGTACCCGGGTAGAGGTGGCTGCGCGTGGCGATCACCGTCGGACCGCTCCCGTCCCGTCCCGCGGCAGCGCGGCCGCGTGCGACGAGTGCGGCCGCGCCGTCACCGAACAGGGCGCCGGCCACGAGGTTGGCGCGGGAGTCGTCACGCCGCTGGAGCGTCAGCGAGCACAGTTCGACGGTGAGCAGCACAGCCGTGTCACCGGGGTGCCCGCGCAGGTAGTCGTGCAGCCGCGCGAGTCCCGCGGCGCCCGCCACACATCCCAGGCCGAACACCGGCAGCCGTTTGACGTCGGGCCGCAATCCCAGGCGACCGACCAGGCGCGCGTCGAGCGAAGGGGTCGCCACGCCGGTGACGGAGTTGCACACCAGCAGATCGACGTCGGCCGGTTCGAGCCCCGCCTCCCGCAGCGCGCCGGTCACGGCCTCCTCACCCAGGTCGAGACCGGCCGCGATCCAGGCGTCGTTGGACCGTCCGAAGTCTCCGAGGCCGGCATACGTCTCGATCGGCAGCGCCAGATGGCGCGCCCGTACGCCGGTGGACGCGTGCAGGCGGCGCAGGAGGGCACGGTCGGCGCCCGGAGCCAGGCACAGGTCGCCGATCAACTCGGTCAGGTCGTCCTGGGCGTAGCGGTGCGGTGGCAACGCGGTGTGGACGGCGGCGATCGTGGTGGCCGCGACAGGCACGGTCGACAGACGCGGCGGGACGGAGGGGGAGGTGGGATCGTCGGTGATCACAGAGACACGCATGGCGGTCATGCCTACCTCGTTCCGGCCACCTGGTTACCTTGCGCATGTGTCTTTGCACCCGTCCGAGGTTTCTGCGCGTACGCCACCCCGTATCCCGGTGCTGCTGCGCTCCTGCCATCTGGAGCCGGCGCTCGCCGTGACGGTGTTCGCGACCGCCCTGGCCGTGGCGGGGGGCCGGGGCGTGGCGGGGGCGGCACTCGTGGCCGGAGCGGTGCTGGCCGGTCAGCTCTCGGTCGGCTGGTGCAACGACGCGGCCGACGCGCAGCGCGACCTGGTCTGCGGGCGCCGCGACAAGCCTGCGGCCACCGGCGAGCTGCCCGCGAGGGCGGTGGCCGTCGCGGCGGGGGCGGCCCTGGGGCTGTGCGTGCCGCTGTCGCTGCTGAGCGGCGCGGTCGCGGGAGCGGTGCACCTGGTGGGCGTGGCGGCGGGCTGGGCCTACAACCTGGGAGGCAAACGCACGGTGCTCTCACCGCTGCCCTACGCCGTGGGATTCGGCTCGCTGCCCGCCTTCGTCACCCTCGGTGCGCCGTCACAGGCCTGGCCCGCGTGGTGGGTCGTGACGGCGGGGGCCCTGCTCGGCGTGGGGGCGCACGTCGTCAACGTCCTCCCCGACATCGAGGACGATCTCACGACGGGGGTACGCGGGCTGCCGCAGCGGCTGGGCCGTGAGGCCTGCCGGTGGTCGGCACCGCTCGTGATGCTGGCGGCCGTGGGGGTGGTCGTCGTGGGACCGCCCGGAGCGGTGAGCGTTTCGGGCTGGGTCCTGGCAGCGGTGGCGGGATCCGTCGCGGTCGTCGGCACGGCGTTGCCGTCGGCGACCCGGAGCCGATGGCCGTTCCGGGCGGCGATCGCGGTGGCGGCCATGGCCGTGACCCAGCTTCTGCTGAGGGGCTCCGACATGGCGTGAATCCGGGACTGCGGGTCCGGTCCGGCTCGGTCCGGCGCAGGGCGCAGGGCACAGGACGCAGGCGCTGGGGAAGACAGACGCCGCCCCGGTCACCGTCGTCGGCCGAGGGCCCTCACCACGATCGCGAGTGCTCCCAGGCCCGCGCTCACCGTCAGGGCCTGGCCGAGGATGCGGTGGTCATGTCGGCGCCATCCGTCGTCGACGGCGCACGGCAGGGAGTCGGGGGCGAACACGGTCCCGTCGTGGGAGGAGACCGGGGTGCCCCGCACGGCGAACGCGTTCACCACGGGACCGATGGCCCGGTCGTACAGGCCGGGCACGAGCCCATGTGCCCATGCTCCGACTCGCTGTGTCCGTCCGACGACGATCTCGCGCCGCGGCCGGTCGATGGCGTCTACCACCGCCGCCACCACCCGTTCCGGGGACGTCACAGGCGGCAGCGGCCGGATCCGGCGGCCGATGTAGTTCGCGGCATGACGATAGATCGGAGTGTCGACCGCGCCCGGCAGAACCGTGCACACAGCGATGCCAGGAGCGTCGCGCAACTCCTGACGCAGCACCTCGGAGAAGCCGAGCAAGCCCCATTTCGCCGTGACGTACGGAGCGACGTAGGGCGACGAGAGCCGTCCGTACAGAGAGCCGATGTTGATGAGCACACCATGGCCCTGGGACCGGAACTGCGGCAGCACCGACCGGGCCGCGTGGACCTGGCCGAACAGCGTGGTGTCCACGATCTGCCGGAACACAGCGCCGGGAGTGTCCTCGAACAGGCCGTAGCTCCACACGGCCGCGGCGTTCACCCAGGCGTCGATGCGCCCGAACGTGCCGACGGCGCGCCGGGCCAGGACCTGGACGGCCGCTTCGTCGCTGACGTCGGTCGGGACGACCAGTACCCGCCCTCCCCGCTCCTCGCACTCCCGGGCGACCGCGGAGAGGGTCTGCTCGGAACGGGCCGCCAGCACGACATCGGCCCCGCGGGCGGCGAGAGCCTGCGCGACCCCGCGGCCGATGCCGCTGGAGGCCCCGGTGACGACCACCACCAGCCGCCCGCGCCGGCTCACGGCGTCCCGCTGATCTGCCGGGCCGTGACGGCCCGGCCACCGACCGCCGCAGGCGAGTCCTCAGCCGGCCACGATGGCTGAAGCGGAGGAACGCGGGACGGCCTGGGCGATCCGGTCAGGTGCTCCACGTGCGTGATCACATTCGGTCCGACCTGTTCGAGTGCGATGGTCCCGTCGCCGGTGGCGATCAGTGCGGCAGATGGCAGCTGATGCTGGAAGGCATGTGCCGGGGGAGGGAGGCGGCGCGCTGCCACATGCCCTGCGCCTGCTCGGTGGGCCGCTGCTGCTCGCCGTGGAGGGCGTTGAGGACCAGCAGGCCGCCGGTCAGAGCGGGCACCGCCCACTGGACGCAGGCCAGGCGCCGTGCGGCCTGCTGCGTGTCCATCGGGTACCGTCCGGCCTTCTCCGCGTCCTCGGGGTCGCCGGACGAGGCCAGCTCGATCTTCTTGCCCAGCACGCGCGCGTAGGCGGTGGCGGCCAGAGCCGCACCGGTCAGGACGGTCTTCGCCAGCGTGGAGGCGGCGACGCCCTGCTGGGTGGCGACACGGCCGGCGTTGGTCGCGAGCAGTCCGGTGGCGCCGAGCAGGTGAGCGCCGATCGCCACGGCGTTGACCGGAGTCCACCTCGCCCAGCCCGAACTCGCGATCCGGGCCTCCTCCTCCCAGCTCGTGCCTTGGTCCTTCGCGGCGCCGTTGAGGCCGACCGCGCCCATCAGCGAGCCGCCGAACCAGGCGGCCGCACCTATGTCGTGCAGACTGCGCAGGAAGGTGTTGCGTTCGGACATGGGGAGTCCCTTTCGAAGGAGCGGACAGAGGGGAGCCGGCACGGCCGACTCTCCCGTCACCCTCGCTCAAGGAACCGGGCCCCGCCATTTCGACTGCTCCGAACCGCTCGGCACGGCGCAAGGGATCCCGCCGGTGTTGCGTCTTCCGCTGGCGTGTGTCCCCAGCGCCTGGCGGGCCGAGCCGGCGGAGTCGCCGAACAGCCCGGTGTCGGCCGGTGGCTCCCACGGGGACCCCGCGGCTACTGGGACGCGTGATACGGCCGACGCGCCTCCACCTCGGGGCGGAAGTCCGGCAACGGGCGGCTGGGGACTGCCGGCCGGCCGGTCCTGAGAACGACGGCGTGGCCCGGACGGTCAGCTGTCCGGACCACGCCGTCGGGTGTCTCGGGGCGCTCCTGGTCACCCGGGGGTGAGGAGCCGTGGCGCTCGGCGGATCCTCACACCGAGCCGCGCCAGGCGCCCGTCTCCTGGCCGCCGCGCTCTTCGATGAACGACTTGAACCGCTTGAGATCGCCCGTGACCTTCCGCTTGACGAACCCGAGCTTGTCGCCGACCTGCTCCGTCAGCCCCTCGGGGGCGAAGTCCATCTGGAGCATGACCTTCGTCCGCGTCTCGTCGAGACGGTGGAACGTGACGACGCCGGCCTGCCGCGACTCGCCCTCGACGGTCGTCCAGGCGACGCGCTCGTCCGGGATCTGTTCGGTGATGACGGCGTCGAACTCGCGGCGCACTCCGCCGATCTCCGTGACCCAGTGGGTGAGCGTCTCCGTACGCTGTTCGATCCGCTCCACGCCGTCCATGAAACGCGGGAACGTCTCGAACTGGGTCCACTGGTCGTACGCGGTGCGGACCGGGACCTCGACCTCGACGGACTCCTCGACCTGCGACATGGGAAACGTCCTTCTCGTTCGGGAACGGGTTACTGGCATGCGCGTAACCCGGACCGGAGACCTCACACCTCCGGCGGCGTCTGAAACCCTTGAGGGGGCGTCGGGGGGAGACTGCGGGGACCCGTGCAACGGGCGCCCGCCTCCTGGACCCGCAGGCGCAGCTCCCGGTCGGCCGTGACCACCAGGGACGGTCGGCCGTTCGCGTTCCGCACCAGTTCGACGATCAGGTCGTCGCCGCTGCCAGGAGCCTCCTCGACCCGCACGTCGGGTACGGAGGCGATGCCCCGAGCGAGGCCCTCGACGACGAGGACGATCTCGTACGGACCCGGGTACGGTCCATCGGCGGGCCCGCCGGTCGCGGCGAGCCGGTCGCGCAACCGCTCAGCGGCCCCCCGCCGGTCGCGCCACCAGCCGTCGGGCACCGAACCCACGACGTTGGCCCCGTCCACCACCAGCAGAGGACGAAGCGGCAGATCATCAGCATTCATGGTCCGAGGATGTCACTGCCACCCCATGGCGCCCCAACGCCGTGACTACCCCTGCGCGCCCGGGCAAGCGCCGCTCGCTACGACGTCATCCGTCTCCGGAGGGAGGCCGATCGCAGCCCGGCCCTCCTCCCGGCCCTCCACCCGGCACTCCTCGTGCGGGCGGCGGGGCATGGCCCCCCGTGGCGTTCAGCCCCTCGCGTGCCATCCGGTACTCACGCGGGTGGTCCCCCGCCCCCGGCAGGGCGAGGGCGGTACGGAACTCCCGCCGTGCCTCGGCGCGACGGCCCGTCGCCGTGTAGGTGCTGCCGAGACGTATGCGGACGCCCATCTCCAGCCAGGTGCTCGTGTGCGGGGTGAGAGTGGCAAGTGCCTCGTGGTGGAGGCCGACGGCCGCACGGAGATTGCCCCGGCTGTGCTCCGCGGCGGCCAGACGCGACAGCGACACCGTACGCAGAGGCAGATCCTCGACCTGTCCGGCCAGTTCGGTGGCCCGACGCAGCAGGCTCGCGGCCTCCGTGGGCCGACCGAGGGCGAGTTCGAGCTCGGCGGAGAAGCACAGGGTGCTGCCGATCGTTCTGGGCCGGCCGTTCTTCTCGGCGAGCGCGAGGGCGGTGTCGTAGTGCGCGAGCGCCTGCTCGTGCCGCTCCTGTCGGTGGTGGAGGGAGCCGAGGTTGCAGTGCGACACCCCCGTGAGCCAGTCGTCGTCGACTTCGGCCGCCAGTTCCACCGCCCTGCTCAGATGGCTGATCGCCCCTTCCGGGTCCCCCAGCTGTCCCAGCGCGATACCCGTCCCGGCGATGGCCCGCGCCTCCTCCCGCAGGTCATCCAGCGCGCGGCCGTACCGCAGGGCTTCGGAGAACCAGGCACTGGCCTGCCGGAACCGCCCCTGGTAGACGTCGACAAGGCCCATGCAGTTGCGCAGGGCGGCGGGCATCCGCCGGTCGGTGGCCTCGTCCGCGCAGGTCAGCGCGAGCTCCAGCGCGGTACGGCACTCGTGGTGGTGACCCTGGCCCGCCAGGTGGTCGACCAGGGCTTCGGCGGTCCGGCACGCGTGGTCACCGTGGCCGCCGGCGACGGCATGGGCCACCACGTCGACGAGCTCTCCCCCCGCCGCGTCCAGCCACGCCGAGGCCTCCCGCCAGCCGGCGAAGGACGATCCGGGGATCGCGGAACCGGCGACATCGACGACGGGCGGGAAGGCGCTGGGTCCCCAGTCGCTGGCCATGCGGCCCGCCGCCGTATAGAGGTACAGGACGGCGTCGCGGTCCGCAGCGGCCTCCTCGGGGGCCTCCGAGGCGACTCGCCGCGCATGGGCCCGTACGAGGTCGTGCAGCCGGTAGCGGCCGGGTTGCGGCTGCTGCAGCAGGCTCGCGTCGACCAGATCCTCCAGGACTCCCTCGGCATCCTCGCGGGTGCCGCCCAGCATGGTGGCGAGGGTGAGCCTGTCGAAGCGGGCGGTGGGAACCGTGCCCAACGCACGGAAGCCGCGCCGCAGTTCCGGACCGAGCTGGTCGTACGACACCCGGAAGGCGGACTCCACGCTGCGGTCCCCGGCCCGCAGCTCGTCGAGGCCGTCCATGCCGCGGGCCATCCGCTCGGCCAGGAAGGCCAGGGTCCAGGACGGGCGGCTCTGCAGCCGGGCGCTCGCGATGCGCAGGGCCAGGGGAAGGCCGCCACACCGTCGTACGAGCTCGCGCGCCGCCCCGGGCTCGCGGTCGGCCCGCGACTTCCCGAGGAGTTCTCCGAGCAGGGCGACGGCGTCATCCGCGCCCAGCGGCTCCACGGTCAGCCGCAGGTCGGCGTCGAGGCCGGTCAGGTGTTGCCGGCCCGCCACCAGGACCCGGCTGCCCGGGCCCGCGGGCAGCAGGGGTCGCACCTGCTCGGCGCTGCGCGCGTTGTCGACGACCAGCAGCAGCCGTAGCGCGCTTGTGGCCGCACGCCAGGCCGTGACGAGATCCGCCAGGTCGTCCATGTCGTCTTCGCCGTCCGGGTCACGCGGCCCGGACGGGGGATTCGGCAGCCCGTCATCCTCGTCGAGGACCGCGCGGAGCATCCGGCGAAGCGCCCGCTGCGGGGCGACCTGCTCATGGGCGGCGCCGTCAGCGTGCAGGTCGACGAAGAGGCAACCGTCGGGATGGGCGTCGGCGAGCGTCCAGGCGGCGCGGACCACCAGGGCGCTCTTGCCGACGCCCGCCGTGCCGTCGACCGTCATCACGGACACGGCACCGGGCGGCACGGGGGCGGTGAGCAGGGCGAGTTCCGTCGCGCGCCCGACCAGGCAGGCGGTGTTGCCGGGCAGGTCGTTGCGCCGGATGCGGGGACGGGGCCGGTCGCGCGGGTCGTCGGAGCCTTCGGACAGGCGTGCACCGTCCGGAACCAACGGCCCGGGCGGGGGGACCGGCGCCCCGGTGCGCTCCGCGGCTGCGGTCGTCCGCACCGGGCCGAGCAGCAGCGCATCGTCCCGGCGTAGGAGAGCCTGGTGCACCCGCCGCAGTTCCTCCCCGGGTTCCACGCCCAGCTCGTCGACGAGCCGTCGACGCGTCTCGCGGTAGACGGAGAGCGCTTCGGCCTGCCGGCCACTGCCGTAAAGGGCCCGCATGTGCAGGGCTGCGAACGGCTCGTCGTACTGCTGCGCGTCGGGCGCGGCCAGGAGGGCGTCCAGGGCGTCCGGGTAGCGCCCGAGCGCTATCAGACACTCCGCCAGGTCCAGGCGCAGCGCGCGCCGTCGCCGGCTCAGGCGCTGCCGCTGGGTCTCGGCGAACGGGCCCGGCAGACCGGGCAGCGGCTCCCCGTGGAGCAGCTCCAGGGCCCGGCCGCCGTGGTCGAGCGCGGCGCCGAAGTCACCGGCCGCCTTGGCGCGCTGGACGTTCGCGGCCTCCTCGGCGAGCTCGGCCACGTCGGTCCGGACCGCGTGCGCCGCGAAGCGATAGCCGCCGCGTCCCCCGATGACGACGGATCGGTCCGCCACGGCGCCCGGCTCGTCCAGGGCCTTCCGCAGCGCGTACACGTAGCTCGGGAGGACCCGGTGCCCCGTGCCCGGGGGCTCCTCTCCCCAGACGTCGTCCAGGAGCTGTTGGTACGTGACGAACGCCGGAGCCCGCAGGACCAGCGAGGCGAGCACGGCCTGCCGCCGGACCGGACCCAGTGCGAGCGGCGAGTCGCCGCGCCGGGCACGGACCGACCCGAGCAGATCGATGCGCAGGGCGCTCCCGGCGCCGGTGGTGCCCCTGTCCGTGTCCGGTGAATGCGCGCTCACGTCGAATCCCCCTGTCCCCCGTGCGTCCGGAGCCACTCGCCGCCGGAGCCCGTTTCACCAGGACTTCATCGGAAGAGCAGCGCGTTGCGCCAGAGTCTGCCAGGCCCGTGGCCGGCCCTGCGCGGTCAGGTCGGGGTGCCTCGACCGTCCGGTCCGCGCGGGCGCCGGAAAGGCGGTCGGCAGACCCGTATCGGCGGTGACGTCCCGGGCGCCGCCCCCAGGCCGTCCCGTCCCAGCCCCTGCGCACCCCAGCGCGGCGGCCGAACCCGTCATCGAGAAAGGTCACACCCTGTGTCGCAGGCCCATGGAGCATCCGGTTCCTCGCCCACCCGCCGGGGCGGGCGATGGGAGCGCTACCGCGTCACCCACCCGTTCTCCGCGCGCGATCTGGCGCTCCTGTGGGGCGCGATCGCGGGCGTCCTGGCCGTCGCTCTGCTGCTCGGCTGGGCGCTCGACATGAAGGGCGGTGTGGTCCTGGTCGCGGCGGCCCCCTTCATCGTCTCCTGGTTCGAGAAGCGGCGTACGGCCTTCCAGTTCGACGCGGCCGGCGCCCGCTTCGGTGAGGTCCTGCTGCCGTGGTCCGACGTCACCCAGTTCGTCGTGTCGATCCCGCCCGGTGAGGAGTACGCGCTGATCGGCGCCCGGCTGCGCCCCGGCGCGTCCCTGCCCCACGGCGTACCCGTTCCCCCGCGGAACGAGGAGATGCCCGTACCGATCCACGTCGCCGTGCCGCGTTCCCGGTTCGATCTGACGAAGATGGCCAGGAAGGCACGCACGTACGCTCCCTCACACGTTCGGATCGTCATCGCCGAGCCCTCCGGCGAACGTCCCGCGGTATGAGGCGGTGACGGGGGAGGGGGCCGCACCTCGTCACGGCCGTGAGGGGTGCCGCGCCCGCATGGACGTGGGTCGTGACTGCGCCGGCGGCCCGCCCCCCCCGTGCGGGCAACTCCGCGCCCACAGGAACCAGACCGCCGTAGCCATTGATCAGACAGCTTTCCGGAGACCAGTTCTCCGGGGAGGCCGCTCGCACCGCCGTAGGGAGAACCGGATGTCGCCGTCGCACGAGCCCTGGTACAGGCACCGCCCGCCACCTTGGCCTGTGCCGGACAATCCGTACGCCCCCGAGGGCTACGGACCGCCGCCCCGCCCGCCCCGCCGACGATGGCCGGTGGCCGCCGCGGCTCTCGCCCTGCTGTTGCTCGTCGGCGCGGGCGTGTACGCCCTCGGCGAGCGCCACGGATCGTCCCGGGCAGGTTCGGACCGCGCCGGGCCGCGGAACGGTGCTCCGCCCACCACGGCACCGCCGACCACGACCGCCCGCCCCACGCCGAAGCCCTCCCACATCCCCACCACCGAGGAGATCGCACGACAGCGCGGGTCCGGGGAGGCAAGCGCCTGGATCGTCGACGACCGCACCGACCTGCCCCGCCGGACCATCCCGACCAAGGGTCTGTGGATCGTCGGCGACACCGCCGTCCAGGCCGTCTACAAGAAGGTCGTCGCTCACCGGTTGAGCGACGGTGCCGAACTGTGGAGCGTCACCCTCCCGACTCCCGTCTGCGAGACCCCGGTCAACCCGACCCCGGACGGCAAGGTCGTCATCGTCCTGCAGAACGTCGAGGCCTGGACCGGCGCCCGCTGCAACCAACTCCGGATGATCGACCTTCGTACGGGCGAGCCGGGCTGGCACAAGGAGCTGACCGAGACCGGCGCGGGGGACGACACGATCATCGTGGACAGCGCGATCAGCGGCGGGACGGTCGCGATAGTCCAGAGCATGAAGGCCGCCGCGTACGGGGTCGCCGACGGGAGGAAGCTGTACGACATCCCCATGGAGAGCCCCGGGAAGTGCTACCCCGGCCGGGTGGCGGGCGGCAGCCGGCTCCTGGTGGTCGCCGACTGCGCGATCACCGCGCTGGAGAAGGCGTATGGCCAGGTCCGCGAGATCGACCCGGCCACGGGCGAGGTCCGGTGGCGCTACCGGACCGAGCCCGGCCGGAGGATCGGCCAGGTGCTCTCCGTCGCCCCGGCGGTGATCACCACCGTGCACCGGGAGTCGCACGCCGACGACTGGAGGGTCGTCGCCCTCGGACCCGACGGCCGGGCCCGCAGGACCATCGACCCCCGGCCGAAGGGCTTCGAGCACTGCGACGGCTCCGTGAACACCAGTGCCAACGCCCAGGCGTGCCGGGAGGCCGTCGTCGGAGGGGGCCTCGTGCTCCTGGGCGGCGCCGACCGCGTCGGCGCCTACGACCTGGTCACCGGGAAACTCGTCTGGGGCGTGAAGTCGGAGGGCACCTCGTACGGCTACTTCCCGTTGCGCGTCGGACCGGGGAAGACCGGGTTCGTGTACGAGCTGGGCACGGTCGGCAAGCCGGGGCGGGTCTTCCGGGCCGGCCCGGGCGGCGTCGAAACGATCAAGGACATGCTGAAGCTTCCCGCGGCGACCGCGAGGGTCGAGTTCAGCATGGGCGTCGTCGGGCAGAACGCCTACGTGGGCGAACGGCTCGTGCTCACGCCCGCCGGTCTGAACGGCAACGACACCCAGCACGAGCCCCGCATGCTCTCCTTCGCTCCCTGACCTGGGCGCATCCGCCCTCGGTGAACGCGCCGACACCGGCGTGACGGGCCCCGCGGAGGAGCGTCACGGGGCCGGGATCAGCTGGGTGAGGTTCACCGGGTTGCCGTCGGGGTCCTGGATGTGGGCGACGCGCTGTCCCCAGGGCATGTCGTCGGGACCGCCGCCGACCGAGCCGCCGAGGGCCTCGACCCGGCCGAGCGTCTCGTCGACGTCGTCGACAGCGATGCTGAGCAGGATCCGCGGCGCGGCACCCGTGCCCGGGTCCGCCTTGGCCACCAGCCCGAGGTCGGTGTCGCCGATGCGCAGGCCGAGGTAGAAGACCGGGCCCTCGGCCGGCACCCGGAAGATCTCCTCGGCGCCGAACAAGCCCGTGTAGAAGCCGCGCAGAACGTCGTGGTCGGCAGTCAGGATCACTGGCTGGATGGTGGACATGGCACTCCTGTCGAGAACGGTCGTCTTGCCGGGTAGACCGCCGGAGCACGGTGAACTCATCGCGACAGCCACCCCGCCGGACGATCCGCACCACGCGTCGCCTCCCACGACCGGCACGAGCACCCCGCGACGAGGTCACGAAGAGGGCACCGCCCTGCCGAGCGGGAACGCATTCCTCCCTGGACCCGCCGGTAGGCTGCGGCCGTGCGCACGGTCGAGCTCTTGTTGGACGAGGCATCGGACCTGGCGGTTCGGGAGGCCTGGCGGCGACTCGCGGACGCGGGGCTGCCCAGTCAGGCGCGCCACCGCTCACCGACCAACAGCCCGCACCTCACCCTGGCCGCCTGCCCGGAGCTGACCGCCCCGATCCGCTGGGAGCTCGCCGAGGTGGCAGCCGCCCTGCCGCTCCCGGTGCGGTTCACCGGCGTGGTCCGCTTCGAGCGGCCCACCTCGGTGCTGGCCTGGGCGCTGGACCCCGACTCCGCGCTGACCGGTGTGCACCGCCGGGTCTGGGAGGCGGTGGTCTCGGACAGTCCGCCCGAGCCCCTCAGCCCCTTTCACCAGCCTGGACGCTGGATCCCCCACATCACCCTCGGTCGTACCCGGCGAGCAGGCGCCTTCGCCGGCCGTCACGTGCCGGAACTGCTGCCGGCACCGCCGCTGTCCGCCCGGCTCACCACCCTGCGCAGCTACGACACCGAGACGGGTGCCGTGGAGATACTGGAGCCCCGCTCCTGAGACGCCCCCTCGGCGCCGCCGGTCAGCGCCCTCCGGTCAGGTCCCGGTCGAGGACACCGATGAGCCGTGCACCCGCGCGGTCGGTTTCGCGGCGCCCCTGCTTCGCCCCCGTCGAGGCCTTCTCCAGCCGCAGCCGCGCTGTCCGTCCGCGCAGTGTGAGCGTCATCAGCTGGTTGCCGAACCACGGTCCGCCGGTACGTTCCCACCGGACCACCGGCCTCGCCACGCGTCCGTGGCGGGCGAGGACGTGCCCGATCCCCTTCGCGAACCGACTCCAGCCGAAACGGAATCCGGCCCGTATGGCCGCGGGCACCGAGTTGTGCAGCGGTGAGCACGTGAACTGGAAGACGCGGGAGCGGGGCTGCTGCCCGGTGGTCCAGACGGGCTCCGCCACATACGCGTGGTGTACGTCCCCGGAGAGTACGCACACCGTCGCAGGAGCGGCGTCGCCCCTCCCCACCTCGGCGACCGTCTCCGTCAACCGTTCGAACGACGAGGTGAACGCCGCCCAGTGCTCCAGGTCCGCCCGCCGGCGCAGCCATTCGCCCAAGCGTGCCCAGCGGGGCCCGCGTTCGCCCCTGCAGAGCGCCGCGTGCCAGCTCTCCGCGAAGTGGATCATCGGGGGCAGCAGCCACGGGAGCGAGGTTCCGATCAGCAGGTGGTCGACCCCACCGGGGTCGTCGAACGCCTGCGTCCGCAACCAGGCCGCCTCCTCGGCGTCCAGCATCGCCCGGTGCTGCTCCTCCAGCACCCGCGCGGCCCGGGTGTCGACCATCAGCAGCCGGGTGCGGCCGAAGTCGCGGCGGTAGCTCCAGCGCACCGTGGCCGGGTCGGCGTCGGCGCGTTCGGCGAACGCGCGCAGCACTTCCGTGCCGTCGTCGGCCGCCACCACCGCCGCGTACAGCTTGTCCTCGGCGAGCTCGGCGGGGGAGAGGTTCCCGAGGTGCTGGTAGACCCAGTACGACATCAGGCCGCCGGTGATCCGCTCGTGCCACCAGGGCGTCGCCCGCATGTCGGCCACCCAGGCGGCGCTGGTGTTCCAGTCGTCGATGACGTCGTGGTCGTCGAAGATCATGCAGCTGGGCACGGTAGAGAGCAGCCAGCGCAGTTCGGGGTCGCCCCAGGACTCGTCGTAGAGGTGGGTGTACTCCTCGTAGTCGGCGACCTGGTCCGGTGGAGCGGTGGCGCCGGTGCCGGCCGCCCGCCGGTGCCGCGCGATCCAGGCGCGGGTGTCCGCGGACGTCTCGTCCGCGTACACCTGGTCGCCCAGGAGGAGGAGAACGTCCGGACGCTCCGCCTCGGGGTCGGCGGCGAGCCGGGCGGAGAGGGTGTCGAGGACGTCGGGGCCCACCGGGTCGGACTCGCCCACGGCAGGCGCGGCCCACCGGCACGAGCCGAAGGCGACCACCGCACCCGTCGCCGGGACCGGCGGCGTGTGGATGGTGCTGGGCGGCTGGGTCGAATCGGCGAGCGGCCACACCCGCTCACCGTCGAGCAGCACTTCGTACGGCGTGGCGGTCCCGGGGACGAGACCGGTCACGACCACCAGTGCGTAGTGGTGGCCGGCGACGTGGAACGTGGGAGCCGAACCCCCGGCGCCGCCCGGGCACCGTACCTCCGCCGTGCAGGCCCGGTCGGTCTCCACCCATACCGTCGCGCTCGTGCCCGACTCCCAGTCCACGTGCCGCAGGAGCGGTCCCAGCCTCAGACCGGCCATCGAGAGTCCCCTTCCGGCGCTCCGCACGGTACGGAACGGCCGCTCCGTACAGTACTGAACGACGGCGGAAACGGCGCCGATGCGCCGTCCGGCCGCCCCGCGCCGGGCCCGGCTCCGCACCCGCCCAGGCAGTCGACCCGGCCCCCCAGCAGCCCCGACCGGTGGCAGGAAGACGGAACGCGCGGAAGTCGGTCCTCCGTCCACCGCCGTGCGGGAACGGGTGACTCGCCGACCTCGGCCGTGTTCCACCTCTCCGCCGGAGTCGCTCACCGCGTACGAGCGAGTCGTTCGAAGCACCCGGGGCTCGCTGTGCTCAGATGGGGCGGCGAAGCGAACGGCAGAGGGAAAGGTCGCAGGGATGCCCGAGGACACCATGAGGGCGATGGCGTACGAGACCTACGGGGGGACAGAGGTGCTCCGCGAGACCCGGCTGCCGCTGCCGAAGGTCGCTCCTGGAGAAGTCCTCGTCAAGGTCCGGTGCGCCGCGGTCAACCCGGTCGACTGGAAGATCATGGCGGGCGGGCTCGACAGCCTGATGGACGTCGTCCACCCGGCGGTCCCAGGGTGGGACGTGAGCGGCACCGTCGAGAGACTCGGCATCGACGTCCCCGAGTTCGCGGTCGGCGACGAGGTCATGGCCTACGCCCGCAAGGACTACGTGCACGGCGGCACCTTCGCGGAGTACGTCAGCGTGCCCGTGCGCGCCCTCGCCGCCAAACCCGCCTCGTTGACCTGGGCGCAGGCCGCCGCACTGCCGCTGGCCGGCCTCACCGCCTACCAGCTCCTCACACGTCTGGGCACGGCCGCCGACGACACCGTCCTCGTGCACGGCGCGGCCGGCGGAGTGGGGTCCTTCGGCGTCCAGCTCGCCCGGTCGCTCGGTGCACGGGTCATCGGGACCGCCTCCCCGCGCAACCACGACAGGCTGCGCGGGTTCGGCTGCGAACCCGTCACGTACGGGGACGGGCTGACCGAACGCGTCCGCGCGCTGGCTCCTGACGGAGTCACCGTCGTCGCCGACTTCGTCGGCGGGGTCCTCGAGACCACCCTGGCGGTCCTGGCCGAGGGCGGGCGGCATGCCTCCATCACGGACCACACCGTGCTCGGCGCGGGCGGCCAGTGGATGTGGGTCAGGCCGGACGGGGAGGACCTCGCAGCGCTGGGCCGGCTCTCGGACGGAGGCAGGCTCACGGTGGATGTCGCCGCGACGTTCCCGCTCTCCGAACTCGGGGCGGCCTTCGCCCTCAGCCAGGAAGGCCATACCCCAGGGAAGATCGTCATCGACATCTGATGCGGACGCGACGGCCCGGGCGGACGGCTACGGAGTCCCGAAGGTATGACCGCACGTGCACCCTTCGCTTTCGTCCGCCACACCGATGGGCTCCAGTACCGCTTCGAACGCGACGGCCAGCACCACGGCCGCCCCTCCTACCGCCGCGTGGACGGGAAGGTGTGGTGCGTCTGGTCGCCTGTCGACGGCTGGCACCGCAAGATCGGTGACGGCCTCGTGACGGCCCGCCCCCTCGACAGCCGCACGCTGGAGGCGGCCGTCGTCCACGGCTACTTCCCCTGCGTCTCCAAGGGCGACGACCTGAGCCCGACCCCCGGCCACCGTCAGGCGCAGCTCCAAGGACGGCCGCTCCCATTTCTACGACCTCAGGTGACGAAGCGCCGAAGGCACCCGCCCCCGTTTCCGTACCCTGGCACCATGCGCATGCGTCCCACTCTGACCTGGAACTCCGCCGAGGAACCGGCACCGGGCACCACGGACCCGAAGCCGGTCGTCGATGCCCTGAGCATCGGCGGTGTGCTGGTGCTCAGCGGAGCGGGCATCTCCACGGAGTCAGGCATCCCCGACTACCGTGGCGAGGGCGGAAGCCTCAGTCGGCACACCCCGATGACGTACCAGGAATTCACCGGCAGCGCTCAGGCCCGTCGGCGGTACTGGGCGCGTAGCCACCTCGGCTGGCGGACCTTCGGCCGCGCCCTGCCCAACGCCGGACACCGGGCCGTGGCCGCCTTCGAGCGCCACGGTCTGCTGTCAGGCGTGATCACCCAGAACGTCGACGGTCTGCACCAAGCCGCCGGGAGTGAGAACGTGGTGGAGCTTCACGGGAGCCTGGCCCGCGCCGTCTGCCTCTCCTGCGGCGCCTTCAGCCCGCGCGGCGAACTGTCCCGGCGCCTTCAGGAGGCCAACGCGGGCTTCGAGCCGACGCCGGCGGAGATCAACCCGGACGGTGACGCCGACCTCACCGATGACCAGGTCGGAGACTTCCGTGTGGTGCCCTGCGCGCTCTGCGGCGGCATCCTCAAACCGAACGTGGTGTTCTTCGGCGAAGCCGTCCCGCGGCAAAGGGTCGAGCACTGCCGCCGGCTGGTCCGGGCCGCGACCTCGCTGCTGGTCCTGGGCTCCTCCCTGACCGTGATGTCCGGTCTTCGATTCGTCCGCCAGGCAGCCCAGGAGCGAACCCCCGTGCTGATCGTCAACCGGGATCCGACCCGGGGCGACCGGCACGCCCTCACCCGGGTCACCCTCCCGCTGGGGCCGGCCCTCACCACTGTCGCCGCCCGATTGGGCGTACCCGTCGACACTGAAGAACCGTCCTGAGGGTTCGGCGCCTCTCGTGGGCCCGTCGGCTCACCGGTTCTGCCGGGTCCTGGAAGGGG
Source organism: Streptomyces sp. NPDC058671 (assembly GCF_042716475.1). NCBI lineage: Bacteria > Bacillati > Actinomycetota > Actinomycetes > Kitasatosporales > Streptomycetaceae > Streptomyces > Streptomyces sp. NPDC058671. The sequence goes on from NZ_JBHXSA010000011.1 coordinate 169,169, forward strand.
GACTCCGGCAAACCGCCGGCTCGGGTTCCGGGCCGCCTCGTGACCCCTGATCGACGAGCACCGCGAAGGACGCGCCCGTCACCTTGCTGCGGGGCGCGCCCTGCTGCGAAACGTCCTGGCCGCACCTCCACGGGCGGGCCCCTTGCCGCCATCACGAGCCTTCTGCCGCCCCCGGCACCGGTGTCAGTCGGCTTCCCGTACCTCGTCCAGAGAGTCACCCAGGACCGTGGTGGCGCGGGTGAACCAGTCCGAAAGTACCGCGATCTCTTGCGGGGAGTAGTCGGCGAAGAGCTCGGCCATGCGGCGGTAGTTGCCTCCGTACGCCTCGAAGAGGCGGGCCGCCGCCGAGGCGTCGGAAGCGACGTACACCCGCCTGCGGTCGTTCGGATCGCTCTCACGCCGGGCGTATCCGGCGCGTTCGAGCCGATTGATGACACCGGTGATCGCCCCGGTGGTCAGGTTCGCCCGCTGCGCCAGATCTCCCGCACTGACGGGCTGTCCGGCTGCCTCGGCCTCCAGGACGAAACCGAGGCAGGTGAGGTCGGTGACGTTCAGCCCGAGGCGCTGAGCCATGTGGTGCTGCGCCACGATGCCCAGCGCGATGAGCCGGTCCATCTGGGCGTGTGCCTGCTCCGGGGTGGCAGGGGGGCGCGCCTTGTCAGCCAACGCGATTTTCCCTTACAGTCTAAGTAACTTAGCTCGTGAGATAAACCTTCTCCTGAGCCAGCCTATCCCTGTCCGCAGGAAGGAACGCCATGAGCGCGCACGGTGACGTGGACCTCGGTCACACCCTGGCCGGCTGGACGGGTACGGCGCTGGCTGTCGCCGGCCTGAGCGTCCTCGGCGTCGCGGTCGTCGCCGTCTCCCCGCCCCTCGCCCTGATCGGTGGCGGTCTCGGCGTCCTGGCCGGTCCCACGACCTGGCTGCTCCACCTCGCCGGATGGGGCAAGCCGAGCGGCCCTCGCCCTCGGGGCGACTGGCCCTGGCGGGTGCGGGACCTCGGGGCGCGGCGGGGCCACCCCGACTGTCTCGGGTGCCGCATGGCGGGCCGACGGCCCGCGACCGTGACCGCCGTACGAGTCACGGTGGCGGACAGGGTGGCATCCGAGGTTCTGGCCGGACCCACCCGGGCGGGCATCAATTCCTGAGGAGCCATGAGCCCCGCAGCCCTGCGTCCCACCACCGGAGCCCCACGACACGTTCCCTCCGCACCGCGCGCCTGGCAGACCCCCGCCCACTGACTCGGCTTGATGTGGAAGGGCGCTTCGGCGTCGGTCATCATGAGGGCATGAGCCACGGATTCACCACCCGCACGCTTGACATCACCACCGGAACCTCGGAGACGGTCTACGACCTGACCCGGGAGTGCGCGTCCTTTCTGGCGGACGTGGCGGAGGGCCGTGACGGACTCCTGAACGTCTTCGCGCCCCACGCGACCATGGGTGTCGCGCTCATCGAAACAGGAGCGGGGAGTGACGGCGACCTGCTGACGGCCCTTCATCACCTGCTCCCCGCCGACGAACGATGGCAGCACCGTCATGGAAGCCGGGGCCACGGCCGCGACCACGTGCTGCCGGCCATCGTTCCACCCCACGCGACACTCCCCGTGATCAGCGGCGAACTGGCGCTTGGCACGTGGCAGTCGGTCTGTCTGGTGGACACGAACAAGGACAATGCCGACCGTCAGGTGCGGTTGAGCTTCCTGGGGTAGGGGATGCGATGACTGTCCCCGGGTGACGAGTTGGTTCAGGACCCACCGCGGCGGTGCGGGCCCCGACCCGCCAGGATCCCCCGGCACGTGGTGCGGCCGGGTCAGTTCTCGTTGAGCCAGCCGCATACGTAGTACTGCTGGTCCGCGTCCCGCTCGATGATCCATTGGTTGAGGACGTCTCCCGCGAGTTCCCCGGTCTCGGGGTCCCGCCGGGTGATCTTCGCCTCCACGCTGAGCTGGTCCATGCCCTGGAGAATCTCGAAGGGCTGGAGTTCCCATCGGTCCACGAAGTAGCCGTTGAGAGCGAATCCGAGCAGGCCCGAGCGCAACCGGGGGCAGGTGCCTCGGCGCAGCGAGGTCATGTCGTGGTCGGCCAGGCCGTTCATGTAGAGCGCGAAGACGCGTTCGATGGCTCGGCGGTCGAGGGGGGTGTGTGGGGGCGTGCCGGTGGGGGTCGGCGTGGGGGTGAGGCCGGCTTCGGGGATGGACGGGGCGGCCGTGGTGGGCGCGGCGGAGGAGGGAGACGGGGACGGGGACTGGTGGGTGGGCGCCGTGGAGTCGGTCGTACGCGTGCGCCCGGCGTCGTGGTCGGGCGTTCCGGACTCCGGTAACCACCAGGGCATCGCGACCAGCGTGACCGCGATGAGCGCCGCCAGGCTGCCCAGCACATAGGTCCTTCGTCGGGCAGGACGGGCGGGGCCAGGTTCCGGTGGGGCCGGCCGTCCCGTTCCGTGGTCGGCGCCCGCCGGACCCAGCCGCAGCGTGGACGCCGATGTCGGCGCGGGGTCCGGCCGGGAGGACGCGGCTTCGCCCGCGGGTTCGGCGAGCAGGTCGTACGCCTCCTCGGCGGTGAGGCGCTGCGCCGGGTCCTTGCGGAGGAGGCCCGTCAGCACGGGGGCGAGCCCCCCGGCCCGGACCGCGATGGCGGGTTCCTCGGTGGCGACGGCGACGAAGACGCCCCATGACCCGGAGCCACTGAAGGGAGGGCGGCCTTCCACTGCGGTGAACAGGGTCGCGCCCAGGGACCACAGGTCGGATTCGGGTGTAGCCGGAAGACCGCGCACCTGCTCGGGGGACATGTAGACCGGGGTCCCCATGAGGGCCCCCGACCGGGTCAGACCGGGCTCGCCCTCCACGGCGGCGATCCCGAAGTCGGTCAGCACCACCCGGTCGCCTTCGAGCAGTACGTTGGCAGGCTTGATGTCCCGGTGGGTGACGCCCGTGGCGTGCACGGCGCGCAGCGCGTCCAGGATCTGCCGGCCGATCCTGGCCACCCGGGCCGGTGGAAGGGGGCCGTCCTCCGTGATCAGGTCGTCCAGGGAACGGCCGTGGACGAGTTCCATCACGATCCACGGGCGGCCGTCGTCACCGGCTATCCGGTCGTGGACGGTGATGACCCCGGGGTGTTTCAGTCTCGCGGCAGCGCGCGCCTCGCGTTCCAGACGGCCGACCCAGGCCTCCCGTCGGGACGCGTCGAGGTCGTCGGGGAGCCGGACCTCCTTGAGGGCGACCTGCCGGTCGAGTTGCTCGTCGTGTGCCCGCCAGACGGTCCCCATGCCACCCTGGCCGAGCAGTTCGGCAAGCCGGTACCGGCCGGCCAGCAGTCGTCCGCGATCGTCAGTCACGCCCCGGAACCTAACCCAACGCGCCTGGTCGTGAGAACGCCCCCCGGCTCAGGCGGACGGGAGCGCGGCCGCGGGTCGTACCGAGAGGGCGGGGCGCACCCCCGCGCCTGGAGGTTCATGGCGGTAGCCCCCTGACCAGCGGGCGGACAGGGGGCTACCCCCATGGCGATGTCCGCTGTCGGAGACACAGCTCCGGCTCTGGGGCAGAGCGGGTTCGGTGTCAGGACAGAGATGTGGGGCGGCGGGGCGGGGGTACGGCCCGCAGCAGCTCCCACAAGGGCCTGGAGCCGCTTGCCCATTGGGCGAGGACCGTGCGGTCGACCAGGTGCAGTCGTTGGGAGCGGGCGAACTCGAGTGCCGGTTTGGAGAACCTGCCGTTGGTGACAAGGACCACGACGTCGCCCTTGTGTACCGGTCGACCGGTGCCGTTGAGCACCTGCAGGTCCGGCGTGCCCACCGGGGAACCGGCCAGACCGGCCCGCCGATGCTTGCACTGGATCACCCACAACCGCCCGTACGGGTCGGTCGCCTTCACATCCGCCCCGTTGTCCCCGGCGCCGCCGACCTGTACCGCGTCCGCGCATCCGTCGCGCCGCATCAGGTCTCGTACCGCGTGTTCGAACTGCCGGTGGTGCAAAGCGTCCAGCTGCGTGAGCGCGTATCGGAGTCCCTGGGATCTGATGCGCTCCCACTGGGCCGCACGCCGTCGCTGGACCATCCAGGCCGCTACCGCCCCACCGATCAGTATGGCCAGGACGACCGGTATCCACGGGTGGGCAGCCAGGAACCGGACCAGGCCCATGACCAGCATCCAGGCCAGAACCAGCCCTCCGGCCACGAGAACGAGCTGCTCGCCCCGGGGCGCCTTGCGCGAACGCCGCCGGGCCGGCCGACGCCGTGCGGGTGGACGTCGGCTCACCTCCCGCCCCCGTTGCGCTCCCACCGGATCGGGTACGAGACCGTCGGCGCCGGACGCGGAGCAGACTCCTTCCACCCGGGCCATCGGATCGGGTACGAGACCGTCGGCGCCGGACGGGTCACCGGCCTGTCCCCGGCGGGCCACTTGATCGGATAGGTCACCGCCGACGTGGACCGCGGCGCGGGTAAGCGCTCCGCACTCGTCCCGCTGCCGTCGGCGGACGTGCCCGACGAGCCGCCGAAGACGAACACGGCCGCCACGATGCCGATGGCGAGCGCGGTCTCCCGGTTCGTCCCCGCCGGCGCCCGCCAATGGCGCCGGACCACCGTCCCGTTTCGCCTCGTGTATCCCTTGATGAACGGCAAGGCCGAAGCCCCCTCCCTGATCGGCAGCGCGCTCTCCCGCGCAATCGACCAATCTAGAGGCATCCACTGACAGCCAGTCACCCGATCGGAACAAGACGTGATCTTGACAGCGGCAGACACCGCGTTGCCGTGCTCCATCAGACCGAGTGCCCCGACTCCGCCGGTGTCTCAGCGGGGCGACGAGTTCTGAACGTAGGGGCGTCCCCTGAAGGAAGCCTTGGGGATCCTCGCCGACGCCGCCGACCTGCTCGCCGGACCCGACGCCGGGATCCTGGCCGGCCGGTGGGAGTCCGAGGCGAGACCCGCCGGCTTGCTGGAGGCGGGGGCGCGGGTCCTGGAGCACCGTTTCGAGACGGCCGCCCCCCCCGGTCGTGTTTCTGGACCGAGCTCCGCGACAGCGGCCGGGTCGGCCCGGTGGCGTTCCCTCATGGTGCCGGTCGCGCCGGGGGGAACCGAGGAAGCTACCTCCATGATTCCGAAACCGTGCCCGCAGTCGAGACGCGAGGGACGGCGAAGAGGTTCGCCCGGTCGACGTGCGAAGGACTCCCGGGCGAACTCCGCTCCCCACGCTCCTCTGCTACCGGCCCAGGAAGGGTGAACACGCCCGCGAACTGGGCCGAAAGAGGCAACCTCCGACCTGCTTTGCCACCCCCAGCCTTCCCATGCGGCCCCATGCGGGCCCCATGGGCGCAAACGCTGTACTCGCAGGATCGCAGCGACGAGTCCCCTCCGCGGGCGAGGGAACCCCGCATGGTCGTGGTCAGGCGATCCGGTGGACGAGCTGGTTGGTCAGTTCGTACCGGGCGCCGACGATCGCCAGCCGCCCTTCCGTGATCCTCGCGGCCAGGTCGGGCTCTGCTGAGAGCCGGGCCCGCACGAGTTGTACCTGCGCGGAGATCGTCGCGTCGATCCGGGCGTCGCCCGTGACCGAACGGTCGATCGCGGGCTTGATCTGGTCGGCGATGTACTGGATGTGGGCGGGCAGCTCCTCGCCCGACTCCTCCGCGCGGACGGCGGCGGACACCGCGCCGCACGACTGGTGTCCGAGCACCAGGACCAGGGGAATGCCCAGTTCGAGGACTCCGTACGCCACGCTTCCCAGGACCGCCTCGTCCAGGACCTCGCCGGCGGAGCGCACTGTCATCAGATCGCCCAGTCCTTGATCGAAGACGAGCTCCGGAGGCACACGGGAGTCGATGCAGCCGAGAACGACGGCGAACGGATGCTGCCCTGACACTGCTTCACGCCGGACGGCGTGCGTCTCGTGGGGGTGCTTCTCGCGGAAGGTGCGCCAGCGCCGATTCCCTGCGTTCAGTTCCTTCAGAGCCGCTTCAGGGGTGGCGGGCCGCAGCCACTCCGCCGAGCGTGTCCTGGCCGACGCGGCCGGGGCGTCGAGAGCCCATGCGCCTGCTGTGACGGCGGTTCCCGTCAGCGCGGCGCGGAGCAGCGTGCGACGCATGGGGGAGGCCGCGGCCGAAGCGCCGGCAGCGACTATGTTCGGTTCAGAAGTGGAAGTCACAGGGGGAACGTACGTGCCAAAGACCCCACGCGGCGTTGGATTACCGAACGCGCAGCGCGTCTTTGGCTGCTCTTGAACCAGCAATTGCCAGGCCGTGAGAATGCCCTCCCCCATCGGCTACGGAGGCGCCGCAAGGGGTCTCTGATCGGTGCCGGCCGCCTGGACCGGGCGACGGAGCGTCGGGAACCGTTTTGGGCCCTGATATGACGGCAGTTGGGACATCGGCCACCCTGTGTTTCTGTCGCTTGCCCCCCATCGGGGACTTCGCTGAAGCGGTCATTCCCCATGCCTTGGAGCGCAGCGCGACGTTCATGGCCATGACACCGACGGGGAGTGGGATGAGTCCGCTCGTCCCCCACCGAAGGAGTCATCGCCTTGAGAAACTTCCTTCGCCGGATCGGCGTCATCGCCGTGGGCACCGCCCTTTTTGGCGGCGCACTGTCCGTCTCACCGGCAGCCGCAGTCGATACTCTCGATGTCCAACTCCTCAGCATCACCGACTTCCACGGCCATCTGCAGCCGCCCGCCGCCACGCAGGGCGGTTCCATCCCCACCGGGCGCGGTACCTCGGTGACCGTCGGCGGCGCCGCCTATCTCGCCACCCATCTCAAGCGGCTCCGTGGCGACCACCCCCGCTCCGTCACCTTCGCCACCGGTGACAGTTTCGCCGGCTGGCCCTTCGAAGCGGACGCCTTCCAGGACGAGCCGACGATCGAGGTCCTCAACAAGCTGGGCGTGCGTTTCTCGGCCATGGGCAACCACGAGCTGGACGTCTCTCCCGAATTCCTGGTCCAGCACATGGAAGAAGGGCGGTGCTTCGGCAAGGTCGACGTGGACAGCTGCTTCACGGACAGCACCGGCCGGCGCTTCCACGGCGCCGACTTCGACTTCCAGTCGGGCAACATCGTCGACGCGCGGACCGGTCGTCCCGTGGTGGATCCGTACCGCGTCGAGTGGTTCCGCTCCGCCGGTGGCAAGCGCATACCGGTCGGCTTCATCAGCACCACCGTGGAGGGCTCCGTCACCAACTCGACGTCCTTCCAACCGCAGCTGCGCGCGCTCGACCAGGCACGGACCATCGAGCGCTACACCAAGGAACTCAAGCGGCGCGGGGTCAAGGCCATCGTCCTCAACGTGCACGAGGGCGGCTCGCCGAAAAACACCACCGCGGGCCACAACGCATGCGATTCCGTCTTCGGCCCGGTCTTCGACCTGGCGAAGAAGGTCCCGGCCGAGATCGACGCGATCGTCACGGGAGACTGGCACTGGCGCTTCAACTGCATGGTGCCCGACCCGCACGGAGTACCGCGCCCCATCGTGGAAGCGGGCCACCACGGCGGTGTGATCAACGAGATCAATCTCGTCGTGGATCCGAGGACCGGCGAGGTCATCAGGAACCGCACCCGGTCCGTCAACCACGCGGTGACGCGCGACGTGGCACCGGACCGCGACATGCAGAAGATCGTCGACTACTGGGTGGCGCGGGCGGCTCGACGGTTCGCCGAGCCGCTCGCCCGGCAGACGGGCTCGTTCACCCGTGCCCAGAACGCCGCGGGGGAGAGCACGGCATCCGACCTGTACGCCGACGTGCAGTACTGGAACGCCAACCGCACCCGCTCGGGGCGGGCCGACCTGGCGCTGATCTCGGCGCGGCCCGCCAAGGGCAGCAACGCCGTACGCGGTGACCTGCCGTTCGGCAAGGGGAGTCACCCCGCCGACGCGGACGGGCGCATCCTGTTCGGCGAGTCCTGGAACGCCTATGGCTACGGCAATCCGGTGCTCACCGTCGGCGTGACGGGGCGTCAGCTCGACGCGATACTCGAGCAGCAGTGGCAGACGCAGACCGACGCGACGGTGCGGTACGCGCCGCTCGCCGTGTCCCGCAACGTCTCGTACAGCTACGACCCGGCCCGGCGCGTCGGCGACCGCGTCTCCCCCCGCGATGTGGTCATCGACGGTCGGCCACTCGACCTCGCCCGTACCTACCGGGTGGCCGCTCTGGCCTACACGGTCATCGGAGCCGACGGTTACGGCGCCTTCGCCGGTTACACCGCTCCTGTCCGCAACGGTGCCGACCACGAGAGCTTCGTGGAGTACCTCAAGACCCACAAGACGATCTCCCCCGCACCCTTGAACCGCGTCCGCGTCAAGAGCTGACACGATCGACTGCTGCCCACGCCGCCGCGAGGTCCTGGCCCACCGGGCGCAGATCCCGAAGGCGTCGTGGGCAGGCACGTCGACGGGTGGGTGCCGCACACCGGATGCGTCCACAGGGACCTCGTGCGCGATGCCGGGCGATCATCCGGTCGTACCGGGCCGAGGCGGTCGGTCCGGACGGAGCGGGCTCGGGGCCCGGTCGAGCCGGGGCCCGGGCCGCCGCCTCACCGCTCCGCCGCTCGTCGACGACCCCGCTCGCCGCCCTCCGGGCCCCGCGGGCGTATGTCGGGAGCCCCCGGCGCGTTCACCGGTGAACGCCTATCATCGATGTCATGACCTGGCGACATTGATCCACCAGCCGTGCCTCCCGAGGGCCGCCTCGGACGTCGTACCTCCGACGTCCGAATCCCCCCTTCGGGAAGGCCTCATGACTCTCTCACCTGTACGTGAGCCCGGCGCCGACGACACCGGAGGCAACGGTGTCCGACGGCTGACGGCCGCGCTCTACGGCTACGCGTTCCTCGACGACTTCGTGCTGCTCTACCCGGTGTACGCGCTGCTGTTCAGTGACACCGGCCTGTCGATCTGGCAGGTCTCCTCGCTGTTCGCCCTGTGGTCGATCACGGGGATCCTGCTGGAGGTCCCCTCCGGCGCCTGGGCCGACGCCGTCTCCCGGCGGCTGCTGCTGTGGCTGGGCCCCCTGCTCACCGCTGCCGGCTTCGCCCTGTGGGTGATCGTGCCGTCGTACTGGGCCTTCGCGCTCGGCTTCGTGCTGTGGGGCGTACGCGGCGCGCTCGGCTCCGGTGCGCTGGAAGCACTGGTGTACGACGAGCTCGACCGCATGGGTGCGGCCGACCGGTACGCCCGTGTCATCGGCAGGGCCCAGGCGGTCGGGATGGTCGCCGTGATGGCGGCGATGGGTCTGGCGGGCCCGGTGCTCGACCTGGGCGGCTACCCGGCAGTAGGTGCGGCCAGCGTCCTGGTCTGTGTGCTGACCTCGGTGGTGGCGACCCGGTTTCCCGAGCATCGGGAAGCGCTGGCCCACGGCGATGACCGGGCCTCCACCCTTGCGACCCTGCGGGCCGGGCTCGTCGAGGCCCGCGCGAACCGGTCCATTCGCGGAGCGCTGCTGCTCGTTCCGGCCGTGGGTGCGGTCTGGGGAGCGCTTGACGAGTACACCCCGCTGCTGGTCCGGGACACCGGCGTGGCCCAGCAGACGATTGCGTATCTGCTGCTGGTGATCTGGGTGGGCCCCGCCGTCGGCAGCCTGCTGACCGGGGTGGGGGAGAGGCTGAGCGCGACGGGGCTCGCCCTGGTGCTCGCGGGCTCGGCGTTCGCCCTCGGCGCGGGTTCACTGATGGGCACTCCGGCCGGCATCGGTCTCGTCGCGGTCGCCTTCGGCGGCTTCCAGCTGGTCAACGTCCTCGCTGACGCGCGCCTGCAGAACCGGATCGAGGGAGCTCGCCGGGCGACGCTGACCTCCGTCGCGAGCATGGGGACCGAGCTGGCCTCGGTGGGGGTGTTCGCCGCGTACGCCTTGGTCGGCGCGTCGTACGGGCACGGGATCACGTTCGCCGTGTTCGCGGTGCCGTACCTGGTGACGGCGCTCGTGTTGGCGCGGGGAGCCGCTGGACACGCTCGCCGAGGAGGTGATCAAGCGGCCACAGGAGATCCTGACCGAGCGTGAAGTGAAGGTCATCGCCGAGCAGGGCCTTGTCCCGGCCGGCCAGGCAGGACCGGGCGGTGGAGGAGCCCGCCGCCTTCCGGACAACAAAGCCAGGATGGCGCCGGGAGTTACCGGCGCACAGCTGATGCGCGAGAACATTCCGGTTGACCAAGGTCACGGAGGCCGAGGCGTAGAGGGTGGAACGGTCCTGGAAGCGGTAGGGCGCGCCGGTGACGGCGAGGTGGCTCGGACATGGCGAACGGCTCCGCCCCTGGAAGGAGGGGGGAGCCGTTTCACGGGTGGTGCAGTTTCAGGAAACCGCTCAGGCGTGTCGTCGGTTGCCGGTGACGACGCGGTAGAGGGCCAGCAGGATGACGGAGCCGATGATGGCCGCGATCCAGGTGGAAAGGTCGAAGAAGCCGTCGATGGAGTCGACGCCGAAAATGACCTTGCCGAGGAAGCCGCCCAGCAGACCGCCCGCGACGCCGATCAGGATGGTGATGATCACGCCGCCCGGGTCCTTGCCCGGCATGATCGCCTTGGCGATGAAACCGGCGATCAGACCGATGAGAATCCACGCGATGATGCCCATGATGCGTCTCCTAACTGCTGGGATAAAGTCTGCGTCAACACGCGTATACGCACTCCCGCAGCTTTGAAACCCCTCATCCATCCCACTGAGGGGAGCCGCGTACGGTCCGACCGTCGGCCCGGGTCAGGACGATGGCGGAACCGGGGCAGAGCGGGGGCCGCCCCTCGGCCGGGCCGACGGATCCTCAGGCCGGCTTCCGTACGGCCCTGGAGGGTCCCCGCGTACGGCCGTGGGGGCCCCGGCTTCCGTGCGGCCGTGGGGGTCCCGTACAGAACTGGCGGCGGGACCGCGCATCCGCTCGGCCCCCCTGGCCCGCAGGTCGCGGTACCGCGCCGCCTCCCGGCCCGGGCCTCTGGAGGCAACTGCACCGGCCTCTCGGGGGCAGCGCCGCGACGGCCCCGGCTCCCTATCCTCTGGGAGCCGGGGCCGTCGTACGTCCGGCACTGTTCAGCGCCGGGCGGTCCCAGCCCCCGGGAGCCACAGATCGCACATGTGGTCATCGGGGAACGTCGTCGATGCCGTGATCGCCCCGGGCGCGAGCACCTGCACCTTCGGATACTGGTTCCAGCGGGGGGCGTCGGCCGCGTACGGGATGCCTGTGCGGGCGAAGTTGGTCCAGTAGCCGAGCATCCTGGAGGCCAGGGCGTTCTGGGCGGGGGTGCCAGAGACGCCGCCGAAGACGTACCGGATCTCGGAGCCGTGCGGGGCGCCCAGGGGGAAGCTGACCGGCAGGTCGAGGTGGTCCACGGCGCCGCGGTCGGCGAACTCGTACTGGTAGGACCGGGTGTGGCCGGCCATCAGGCGCGCCGTGCGGGACTGGAGGCAGGCGAACTGCGAGTCGGTGAGGATCGCGCCGAGTGCTTCGGCGGGGGAGCCGTGGTCCGACAGCGGGTAGCGGGCCAGGATGGCGTCGGCACGGTCGCCGTACAGGCCGCGGACGGCCACCGGGTACCCGGCCGCGGTGAGCCGGCGGCCGGCCAGGTCGTAGGTGGACGCCACGGTGAGCCGGCCCTCGTCGGCGGTAGTGCCCTGGAGGACGGGTACGCGGTGGAACCTGCCGCTCTCCAGCGCGTCGGCGATCTGGAGCGGGACGATCCGGCCGTCGACGTTCGGAAGCCAGCGTGCGGTGGGGCTCGTCGAGGCCGTGAGCAGCTCGCCGGCGGGCTTGCCGCGCAGGCAGGCGACGTCGGCACAGCCCAGGGAGTCGGCCCAGGTCGCACCGGTGCGCTGCTGAGACTCCTGGGTGGGCAGCGGGAAGCCGCAGCCCGACTGGGCGATGGCACGGTCGAAGAGGCCGGTCGCGCGGGGGGAGACGAGGTGCTGGCAGACGCTGCCGCCGCCCGCGGACTCGCCGAAGACCGTGACGTTGCCGGGGTCGCCGCCGAAGGCGGCGATGTTCTGCCGCACCCAGCGCAGGGCCGCCTGCTGGTCGAGGAGGCCGTAGTTGCCGGATGTGCCGTCCGCCGACTCTCCCGCCAGGCCCGGGTGGGCGAGGTAACCGAAGGCACCGAGACGGTAGTTGAGGGTGACGACGACCACGTCGCCCCGGGCGGCCAGTTCTCCGCCGTCGTAGAAGGTCCCGGAACCGATGGTGAAGCCGCCGCCGTGGATCCAGACCATCACGGGCCGGTCGCGCGGGGAGCGCTCGGCGGGCGTGTGGACGTTGAGGTAGAGGCAGTCCTCGCTGGGGGTGCCCGGTCCGGCCAGATCGCCCCAGGGGGTCGACGAGCCCGTCTGCATACAGGGGTTGCCGGGAGCCGTGGCGTCCCGGACGCCCGTCCAGCGCGCGGGCGCGGCCGGCGGCTTCCAGCGCAGGCCGCCGACGGGCGGCGCGGCGTAGGGGACGCCGAGGTAGTCGTCGGCCCTCTCACCCGCCGTTCCCCGCACCTGCCCGTAGCGGGTGGTGACGGTCGTGTCGTCGGCCGCCGGAGTGGCCGCGGCGGGCGCGGCGCCCAGACCGGTCGCCGACAGCAGGAGCGCGCTCGCCAGCACGCCCCGTAAGCGGCGCCTCCACGACGGAGATCGTCGCGCCGTCCTTGCCTCGTGCCTCATGTACGGACCGGGCATGGGTACCTCCGTGCGGGGTCGGGTGGTGACAGGGCACCGCAGTCTCGACTCCCGCGCGCGCCTCCCGCATCGCGCGAATCACCAGTCGTACCCACGGGCGGCCAGGCTCCGGCTACGGGCACGACCGCACCCGGAACCCCCGGCCCCCGCCGCCGAGGCCGCCAGCGGCCACCCCGGCCGGAGCCGGCCGGAGCCGGCCGGCCGGTCATCGTCGCCAGAACAAGTGGTGCGTCACACCGCTGGGGCTGGGCACGACCTCGAGGTGGAACCGGTCGCGCAGCTCATCGGGCGATTCCCAGAGACGTACTCCGGACCCGAGCTTCACCGGTGAGACCGCCACGTGCAGGGTGTCGACGAGGTCGGCGTCGAGGAACTCCCGGATGGTGGTGGCCCCGCCGCCGAGCCGGACGTCCTTGCCCTGCGCTGCCTCCCGTGCCAGTTCGAGGACCGCGGCCGGGTCGCCGTCGACGAAGTGGAACGTGGTGTCGGAGAGCGTGAACGAAGGGCGCTCGTGGTGGGTCATGACGAACACCGGGGTGTGGAACGGGGGCTCGGCACCCCACCAGCCGCGCCAGTCGTGGTCTTTCCAGGGCCCGCGCTGGGGCCCGAATTTGTTGCGGCCCATGATCTCGGCGCCGATGTCGCGGGCGTAGTCCCGCGTGAGGTAGTCGTCAAGGCCCCGGCTCCCTCCGGGGTCGGTGCGCATGGGCCAGCTCGCAGTGGCGCCGGCCCACGAGAACAGTCTCTCGGGATCGGCATGACCGAATGGCCTCTCGAGGGTCTGGTCCTCACCGGCACCGATCCCGTCACTGGAGACGTTGAAGTTCTGGACCCTCAGCAGCTGAGTCACGTGCTCCTCCTGTGTGGTCGACAACGAGGGTGAGACCTGCCGGGCCGGGAGAACTCATCGCTGCGTCCGCGATGGAGCTGCCGCTTGAAGTGGGTGAGCCAATGGGGAGTTTGTGCTGAGGATTCAGGGGTACACGCGGCCCTGGACTGGTGAAAACGTACAGGGGTGGACAAATGGAACAGACGATGGGCGACGAGCGCATGCGGCTGCTGCGGGGGAATGTCTTCGCGGTGTCCGGGGCGTTCGAGGGCAGCGAGGACATCGGCGGCGCCCGTGCCCTGGCCCGTGGCTTTCTCACCGATGTACAGGCCGTGTACGGCCTGCCGGTCTCAGGGCGCGTCATGGGCACGGTGCAGTTGGTGGTGAGCGAGCTGGTGACCAATGCCCGTAAGTACGCACCTGGTCCGTGTCTGCTGACCCTGGAGGTCAACGGGGGCGGGGTGGTCGAGGTGAGCGTGTGGGACAGCAACCCCACACCGCCGGCGGTCCTGGCCCCCGACCCGACCCGGATCGGCCAGCACGGGCTGGAGATCGTCATGGCCGTCAGTCAAAGTTTCGCGGTCCACCGCGAGCCTGTGGGTAAGCGCATCACCACGGTGATCACGCTGGCCGACGACCCCGGCGGGGACGTCACCGGCCGTCAGGCGTGACCCACCTCCACCCTCATGGTCGACCTCCGGTTCGAGCCCCGCACGAGTGGGGGCCAACCGCGTCTCCCGCTGTCCGGGCCCGCCCAGCCGTGGGGCCGAACGTGGGGAATCGGTGACGTCGGCCCGCACAGCCGCCGCCGCGACGCCGATGGCACCTCCTTCCCGACCGTGCGCCCGACCCCGGCGTACGACCCGGCTGCTGCGGACCTCTCTCCACTTCTTGCCGCGCCTGCGAGGCGTCGGCAGCCGAAGTCCGGGAGAAGAAGCAGGAGGCAGACAAGCAGTGCGAGCGGAGGCCGGGCCTCGGAAGGCAACGGCGCACCGTAGCGGCCCGGCCACGGCGGGAAGTAACCGGCGAGCCGCCGTCCGGTCAGAGCGTTGTCGCACGCTGCCGTGCGGCCGTCCACTCCTGGTGCGAGGTGTGGACGCGCTGCCACAGGTCCGCCCGCGCGGAGGCGGCGACGTCGGTCAGGTCCAGGCGGAACACGCCGGTCAGTACGTCGTACCACTCGTCGGCCGAGTCGATGGTCCGCTCGTCTGTGCCCCGGGCGTCGACCCGGCGCAGCACGCGGCCGCGCAGCACGTCCACCCCCTTGGCGTCGCGGCGCTGGGCGGTGAGGACCCGGACGAAGCCGGATTCGGGGGAAGTGGACAGCCGGGCGTGTTCCGCGGCGAAGGAGGACAGCTCGACGGGGTCCGGCGCGAAGTCCATGGCAGTGAACGAGCCGCGGGGGTCATGGTGGAACCGCCAGCCGCCGGGCTCCGCCGTCGACGGGGCCATGCCGTAGCTGAACGGGCCCTGGACGTACCTGCCTTCGCGCAGCGGCAGCGGTTCGTGCACCGCGTCGCCGAGCCCTGCGTCGACCAGCCACCGCTCGCCGCCGAGCCGCACGGTGAGCGCCAGATGATCACCGGTCGCGCCCTCGGGATCCCCGGGGGTGCCCTGAACCCCGGCCCGGTGCAGGGTGACGTCGTAGCCCAGCGCCGTCAGAAGCGCGCCGAAGGCGCCGTTCACATGGAAGCAGTAGCCGCCCCGCCCGCGCACGATCCGGGCAACGGATTCCGCGGCGCCGATGCCCGTCGGACGCCCCAGATGGATGTCGAGGTTCTCGTACGCGACCCGCTCCACCTGCGCCCGGTGCAGCGCGCGTAGCGACCTGAGGGTCGGGGCGGCGGGCCGGGCCACCCCCAGCACGGTCAAGTACCCGTCGACGTCGAACATGCTCCCCCTCACCGTCCGAACGGATGATCATCCTAGGGCCTGTTGCGAGAGTGGATCCTTCTTTACAGTGATCACGGTGTAGCGGGAGAGGACAAGGCAGACCGGCGATGAAGCAAGAGCCGAAGGCGTGGTACGGCGTCAGAACCTTCCATCGATGGCTGGCCTGGGACAACCGTCCCTACGAGGAGCGCGTCGTCCTGTTCCGAGCGCGGTCCCTCGACGAAGCCCTTGAGCTGGCTGAGCGGGAGTCGGCCGAGTACGCAGGCGAGAGCGCCTTCGCAGTCCTCGACATGATGCAGGCGTACCGGATCTCCGACGTCGACGAGGAGGTGGGCGCGGGTACGGAGGTGTTCTCGAAACTCCATGTGCTCGACCTCCCGCCGAGCGAGTTTCTCGACCGCTACGACTCAGGGCCGGCTCACACCGAGATCGGTGAGTGATGGCGTTCGCGGCGTTCGGGTCGGCAGCGGGACGAAGTCGTCGCCGCACGGGCGTCTCACCTTTCACCACGAGCATGGAGATCACGCCAGCCGGTTGATTCTCTGGAAGCCTCAGCCCAGATACCGGGCCACCGCCTCCTCGACCCTCGTCGCGTCCGCACCCTCCGCCGCCCAGGCCACGTACCCGTCGGGCCGTACCAGGACCGTCGTCCGGCGGTCGCCCGCCCAGCGCTCCACGGTCAGCCACCCCTCACGGACCCCGGGGCCTTCGTACCCCCCCGGGCGTGATCAACACGAACCGGCCGCCACGCAGCGCCTCGTAGAGCCGGCCGTCCTTCAGGGGTACGTCGGGGGCGCGGGTGCCGGTGAGGCGGTGGGCGCCGCGGGGGGCGGGGTAGGCATAGCCGATCCCGCTGATCTGCCCCAGGGCCCTGCGCTGGACGGGCGGGGCCATGGCCGCGAACGCGGAGACAAGGGCGCGGGCGGCGCGAACCAGCGGATTCCGCGCCCGGGCCAGCCGGACCAGTCCGCCACTGCTGCGCAGCACCGCCCTGCCGACCGGGTGGCGCTCGGCCTCGTAGCTGGCGAGGAGCCCCTCGGCCGCCCGGCCCTGGAGGGCCGCGGCGAGCTTCCAGCTCAGGTTGGCGGCGTCCTGGAGGCCGGTGTTCATGCCCTGCCCGCCGGCCGGGGAGTGGATGTGCGCGGCGTCCCCGGCGAGGAAGACCCGACCGGCCCGGTAGTGCGGCGCCTGGCGCTCGTCACTGTGGAAACGGGAGAGCCAGCGGGCGTCGTGCATGCCGTAGTCGGAGCCCAGGGCACGGTGGGTGATCTCCTTGACCTCGTCGAGGTCGAGCGGGGCGTCGTCGGAGACCTCGTTGCGGCGGTTCCAGCCCATGACCCGGTACCAGCCGTCACCGAAGGAGGCGATCATCGCGAAGGCGTCGCCGCGGCCGTTGACGGTGAGGACGCCCTCGGGCTGCTCGGCCAGCCGGACATCGGCCAGAATCAGCGACTTGATGACGGAGACACCGGGGAAGTCCAGGCCGATCGCCTCCCGCACGGCGCTCCGGTGACCGTCGGCGCCGACCACATAGGCCGCCCGGCGGGTGACGACCGCTCCGTCCGCGCCGCGCACGTCGAGGTCCACCCCCTCGTCGTCCTGCCGCAGCCCCACGACCTCGCTCTCGTACGCGAACTCGACCCCGGCCTCCCGGGCCCGCCGCTCCAGGAGTCGTTCCACCTCGTACTGCGGGGTGATGAGCAGGAACGGGAATCGCGAGGGCAGCGTGCTCAGATCGAGGGTGAGGTGGCGGAAGAGCCGCAGGCCGGTGATGGTGTCCCCGGTGGTGAGGAGTTCGTCGGCGAGACCGCGGGCGTCGAGCTGCTCCAGGGTGCGGGCGTGCACCCCGAAGGCGCGGGAGAGATTGCTGATCTTGCGCGGCCGCCTCTCGACGAGGGTCACGGCGATCCCGGCTGTGGCGAGGTCCCCGGCGAGGAGGAGGCCGGTGGGGCCGGAGCCGACGACGATCACGGTGTGAGGGGTGGCGGTGTCGTTCATGATGGCCTCCTGTTACCGACGCTTGGTAGCCGTCCCCTGATGCCAACAGATGTTGGCCAACGGTTGTTGACAAGAATAGTGAGGCGCTATGGGCACGTCAACGCTTGTTGGCAAACAGTCGTTGGCGGCATCTGTTCGACCTCCGCGCATTGATCTACGTGTCTTGGCCTACGCTTGTTGGCATGAGCGGCAGCGACAGCACCTCCACGGTTCCCCTCTCCGGCGCCCCCCGCCGCTCCGACGCCACTCGCGGCGCGATCCTCGCGGCGGCCCGCGAGCGCTTCGCGACCGACGGCTACGAGCGAGCCACCATCCGCGCCATCGCCAAGGACGCGAACATCGATCCGTCGATGGTGATGCGGTACTACCGCAACAAGGAGGGCCTCTTCGCGGCGGCCGTCGCCATCGACCTGCGGCTGCCGGACGTGAGCGGGGCGGACCGCCGGCAGGACGCGGGGCGGATCCTCGTCGAGCACTTCCTCGACATGTGGGAGGACAACGAGGTCCTCACCGCCCTGCTGCGGGTCGGCGTGACCAACCAGGCCGGGGCGGAACGTATGCAGGGCATCCTCCGGGACCAGCTGCTGCCGGTCGCCCGGCAGGTGTGCCCCGACTCCGAGCAGGTCCCGGCACGGGCGGCACTCGTGGCGTCCCAGCTGCTGGGGCTGGCGCTCACGCGGTACGTGCTGCGGATGCCGCCGGCGGTGGGGCTGGAGCGGACGGAGATCGTGGTATGGCTGGCACCGACGATCCAGCGGTACCTGACCGCGCCGAGTCCCTGAGGCTTGCCCGGCACTCGTGTCCGCCGGGGCCACGGACCCGTAGGGCGCCGGAAGGGCGCCCAGCCGACGAGACCTGCCGGGCCATGAGCCCGGCGAGGGCCTTGCGGAGGGTCGCGGACCGCAGGCGGGCCGCCGAGGACGCTCCGACCCAGGCGCCGCGCAGACTGCCGGCCGGCAGGCCGACGGCGACAGGCCGGCGGGCGGCGACCTCGGCGGTCGGACGGGCCGCAAAGCGGGCGGTCAGCGCGACCGGAATGGGTGTGACCAGGACGCACGGCAGAGGGGCGACGGGATGATCTCGAAGCCCTGAGCCCGCCCCGTATCTCTGAGGGGCACGCGCGCTGTTCTGCCAGCGGCAGAACAGCGGCCGGACCGGGCCCTACGCTCACTACAGTCCGGTCTCATGAGGGCGATCACGACGCGTACGGTCGAGTATCCGGCCGACGGTTTGACGATGACCGGGTACCTCGCGCTGCCGGCCGGTGTCGACCGCCGGCCCGCGGTGCTGCTCGGACCAGAGGGCACGGGGCTCAGCGACGTCGAGCGCCGACGGGCCGACGCTCTCGCCGAACTGGGATATGTAGCGCTGGCCTTCGACCTTCACGGCGGGCGCTATCTGGGCGACCCCGAGGAGATGCTGGCCCGTTGCCTGCCGCTGCTCGCTGATCCCGACCGGATGCGGGGCATCGGCCATGCGGCGCTCGACGTGTTGCGCACCGAACCGCGGACCGACCCCGACCGGATCGCCGCCGTCGGCTACGGCACCGGGGGCGCCGTCGGGCTGGAACTCGGGCGCGGCGGCGTCAGCCTGCGCGCGATCGGAACCGTCAACGCCCTGACCACGGGCCGTCCGGGCGAGGCGGCGCGCATTCGCTGCCCGGTGTGGGCCGGGGTCGGGTCGGAAGACCCGATCATGCCGCCCGCGCAACGGAACGCGTTCACCGCCGAGATGCAGGCCGCGGGCGTCGACTGGCGCCTCACGGTCTACGGCGGCGCCTTGCACGCCTTCCACCACCCGCCGGTCGACCACCCTGTGGTCCCCGGCGTCGGCTACCACCCACGGCACGCGCAGCGAGCCTGGCGCGACGTCCTCGACCTGCTCGCCGAGTGCCTGCCCGTGACGGGGGACCCGGGACATGACCCAGGCAAGCAGGCCGGCGCCGGGCACTGACCGTCCCCTCCCCTCCAGCCCGCACAGGAGAGTGGAGCCGTACACGCCCGGCATGGCGCGTAGCGCAACCACCGCGTCCAGCCGGGACGCGCCCCGGTGCCGGTCGCGGCTACGGGCGCCGCTGTGTGGCCGGCGTCCGATCCGCCGCTTCGCCGGGCGCGTCCGGGCGCGGGCTCGCGGCCTCCCCCGCGATGCGCGCCGCGAGCCCGTCCAGGAGGGTTTCCAGCGCGGCGTGGAACACCGTGGTCCCGTCCAGCTGTGCCATGTGGGCCGCACTCCGTGCGATCGCGGGGTAGGTGACCGGGTCGGCCGCGGGGTAGTCGCGGGTCCACGCCTGCTCGTCGCCCGTACGGGCCGCCCCGTCGAGTGTCTCGAACGCCGCGTCCATCCCGGCCCACGCCAGGGAGAAGTCCCCGTAGACCCGGTGCAGTACGGCGGCCAGCGCGGGGGAGCAGCCGGCCCGGCCGAAGGCGGCCAGGATGTGCTCCACGATCCGCATCTCGGCAGGGCGCCGGGTGGTGCGGTAGGTGGCCACGACCGCCGCGCCGGGGTGGCGCAGTGCCGTGTCGCGCGTGCGCAGCGCGAGGTCGCGCAGCGTGTCGCGCCAGCTCTCCGAGGGTTCGAACCCCGTCAGCGCCTCCTCGAACAGGCGGTCGGCCAGGGCCAGATGAAGTTCGTCCTTGTCCCTGACGTGCCGGTACAGCGCGGAAGGGTCGACGCCCAGTCTGGCGGCGAGCCGCCGCACGCTGAGCGCCGCCGCGCCCTCGTCGTCGGTCAGCGCGAGCGCGGCGTCCACGATGATCCGCAGGTCCAGCTCGACCTTGGGGGGACGGCCTCTGCCTCGTACTGCCATGGGGTGATCAGACCAGGCCGGGCAGCGGCTCCGCAAGCCCTGCCGTGCGGTGTGAATTCTTTTTACCCACACCGTTGACAAAATGGTGCGGCGAGCGGTTGTCTGCGGGGCACCCCGAACCGAGGAGTGCTGCTCATGGATCACGCAAGCCCCGCCTGCGGCGAGGCGTCGCCGCCCGTCGCCGCGTTCCGCAGGACCCTCAGCACCCGGCACGGGGTGATCATCGCGCTGGCCAACATCAGCCCCACCGTCAGCGTCGGCATCGGTCTCGCCTTCCTCGCCGCGCTCGCCGGCACCGCGATGCCCGCCGCCTTCCTGCTCGCGGCCCTGCCGATCCTGGCCGTCTCCGGGGGCTACGCCCGGCTCGCCGCCCGCGATCCCAACTGCGGGACGGCGTACGTCTGGGTGCGCCGGGCGCTCGGTCCCTGGACCGGTTATCTCACCGGATGGACCTCGGTCGCCACCAACATCCTGTTCCTGTCGTACGCGGGCCAGCTCACCGGACAGTTCACCCTCGGACTGCTCGCGGAGGCAGGCGTCACGGCGCTCTCCCCGGACGACGCCCTCGCGGTCACCGCCACCGGCCTGGTGTGGAGCGGCCTGATCGTCCTGAGCGCGCTGCGGGGGGTGCGGGGCGCCACCGCGGTGCAGAGCGTGCTGCTCGGCGTCTCCGCGGTCGTGGTCACCGTCCTCGTGGCCACCGCCTTCGTCCGGGGTGACGCGGCCCCCGTCTCCGCCTCGTGGTTCTCGCCGTTCGCCTTCCCCGACACGCTCACGCTGTTCGGAGCGACCGTCATGGCGGCGTACATGTTCTGGGGCTGGGAGAGCGCCTTCTCCGTGGTCGAGGAGTCGACCTCGGTCCGCTCGCCGGGCCGGGCCGGAATCATCGCGATCCTCGTCACCACCGGGTTCTTCCTCTTCTCGGCCACCGGCTTCCTGCACGCCCTCACGCCCGAACAGCTCGCGGACCCGCTGTCCGGCGTCACCGAACTGGCCCGCACCTTCTACGGCACCGCGGGTGCGACCGCCGCCCTCGCCGCGATGCTCTTCGCCACCGTCGCCTGCATGCAGTCGAGCGTCATCGCGGGGGCCCGGCTCACACTCGCCATGGGCCGCGACGGGGTCCTCGGCCCGAGCTGGACCCGGCTGCACCCCGCCTGGGGCACCCCGGCCACCTCCACCGTGCGCATCGCGGCCCTCGCCGTCGGGGTGTCGCTCGCGGGGCTGGCCGCCGGATCGCTGTCCGAAGTGGTCGTCGCCGTCGTCAACTCCGTCGGCATCCTGGTCTCGCTGATGTACGGGGTCGGCGGCATCGCCTGCGTCGTCACCTTCCGCCGCGAACTGAGGGGCCGGATACGGGACACGCTCGTCGTGGGCCTGCTGCCGCTGCTCGGCGGGATCGCGCTGCTGCTGCTCGGCGGCCTCGTGGCCCACCAGCAGTGGAACTCGGTGGACCACCTGGCCTTCGACGCCGAGAACGGTCGCTTCCTCACCGTCCTGCCGCTCACCGTCATCGCCCTCGGCATACCCGCCGCCCTGTGGACCCGCTACCGGCGCAGGGCCGCCTACTTCACCCAGCCGCCGGCCCCTCTCGCGCCCGCCCCGGCCGCCGCCGGGGGCTGACCGCGGCCCGGACGCGGACGTCGGCAACGCCTGCCCCAGCCACCCTCCCCACCTCCCATCCCACCCACCGGAGCCCACACATGCGCCACGCAGACCTCGTCCTCCTCAACGGCACCATCTGGACGGCATCCCCCGTACGCCACCGGATATCGGCACTGGCCGTCACCGGCGGCCGGATCACCGCCCTCGGGACCGACCGGGAGGTCCGCGAGCACATCGGCCCGCGCACCGAGGTGACCGACCTCGGCGGCCGGTTCGTACAGCCCGGGTTCACCGACGCCCACGTCCACCCGGTGATCGCCGGGATCGGCATGCTCGGATGCGACCTGAGCGCGGGCCGCACCGCCCGCGACTACCGAGCCACGATCGCCGCCCACGCCGCCGCCCACCCAGGTGCCGCCTGGATCCAGGGCAGCGGCTGGTCCTTCGACGCCTTTCCGGGCGGTCTGCCGCACCGCGACCAGCTCGACGACATCCTTCCCGACCGGCCGGCCTACTTCCCCGTCCGCGACGGACACTCGGCGTGGGTGAACTCCCGCGCCCTCGCCCTGGCCGGTGTCGACCGGCACACACCCGATCCCGCGGACGGCCGCATCGAGCGCGACGCCACCGGCGAACCCACTGGCGTACTGCACGAGGGCGCCATGACCATCGTCGGCGCCCTCGTGCCCCCCGCCTCGGCGGCCGAAGCCCGAGCCGGGCTCCTCGCCGCCCAGGAACTGCTGCACTCGCTCGGGATCACCGGCTGGCAGGACGCCCTCGTCGGCACGTACGCGGGCTTCCCCGACCCCCTCGACACCTACCTCGCCTGCGACGCCGACGGTTCCTTGACCGCACGGGTGCGGGGAGCGCTCTGGTGGGAACGCGACCAGGACCTCGGCCAGATCGACTCGCTGCTCGCCCGCCGCGAGAAGGCGGCCGGCGGCCGGCGCTTCACCGCCGGCACCGTCAAGATCATGCAGGACGGGGTGGTGGAGAACTTCTCCGCCGCCATGCTGGAGCCCTACCTGGACTCGTGCGGCTGCCCGGGCGACAACGCCGGGATCTCCATGGTCGACCCGGCCGTGCTCCGCGACGCCGTGATAGCCCTCGACGGCCGCGGATTCCAGATCCACTTCCACGCCCTGGGCGACCGGGCGGTCCGCGAGGCGCTGAACTCTCTCGAAGCGGCCGTGGCCGCGCACGGCCACACCGGCCTGCGTCACCACCTGGCCCACCTCCAGGTGGTGCACCCCGACGACATCCCGCGCTTCCGCACCCTGCGCGCCGCCGCGAACATGCAGCCGCTGTGGGCCGCTCACGAACCGGCGATGGACGACCTGACGCTGCCCTTCCTCGGCGAGGAACGGGGGCGGCGCCAGTACCCCTTCGGAGCGCTGCACGCGGCCGGCGCCGTCCTCGCGGCGGGCAGCGACTGGTTCGTCTCCAGCCCCGACCCCTGGCACGGCATCCACGTCGCGGTCAACCGCCAGGTGTGGGCGGAGGAGCTGGGCGAACCGGATCTGCGCCCCCCGTTCCTGCCCGAACAGCGCCTGGCTCTCAGCGACGCCCTCACCGCCTACACGGCCGGTTCGGCATGGGTCAACCATCAGGACGACGCCGGTGTGATCGCGGTCGGCCGTCTCGCAGACCTCGCGGTCCTCGACTGCGACCCGTTCGCCGTCGCCCCCGCCGACCTCCACGCGGTCCGCACGGTCGAGACGTACGTGGGCGGCGTGCGGGTCTACAGCGCGGACGGGCGTGCGGCCCCCGGCGCGCACTGAACGGGCCGCCGGCGGCTACCGGGGCGCCGGTCGTGCAGCGGCCCGCCGGGAGCCGCCCTTCGGCGGTTCGGAGTCGTCCCTTCTTGATCTTGCCGGGCGAGGCGGTACGGAGATCGCGAGCGCCATCCGTCGGTCCCGCTCGGCGTGCGCCTGGTGTCGGTCATCACGGAGGACCTTCAGCGCGCGGACCGGCGGCGTTCATACGGGTGCGGGGGAGCGGCGGTAGAACGGGGCCACCCGCGGACAACCATTGCTGTCGATCACGGGTCCAACCGAGGTGCGGCGCCCGCCGCAGGACGGTTTTTCTTCGGGGGAACCCACCGTGCAGTACCGTTCGTCCACCCGTCTTCTCGCCGCCGTCACCGCCGTCGTGGCCGTCACGGCCGGCACCGCGCTGACGACCGTACCCGCGACCGCTGCCCCGGTGACCGCCATCCAGGCGCCCGCCCAGGCGGCCGCCGCAGTCACGCTGCCCCACCCCACGGAGATAGTCAGCGCCGGCGCGACCGGCTACCTCACCAGCGTCGTGTACCCGTCCGGCACCGAGTACCGCTGGACCGACTACGTCGACGGCGCGACCAAGTCCCTGACCGCGCCCCGCACCAGCTTCATGGGCGCCCAGTCCGACATCGTCTTCTCCCGCAAGGACAGGGAAGTCGTCTACTGGGTCAACGACATGACCAGCAGCGACAACGTCCGGTACGGCCTGTCTCACAACGACCAGCGCTACGCGCTCCGCGGCGTCGCCGGCGAGACACTGGTCATGTCCCGCACCGACCAGGACACCGGTGTGCTCGACGTGAACCTGCTGAGCCGCGCCTCGGGCACCACCACCATTCGCGACGTCACCGTCATCCCCGGCAACGCCCGCTTGGGCCGCGTCTGGGCGAGCACCCCCGGAATCGCGCTCCTCCAGTACTCCACCGGCACAGGCGCGGAACTGCGCACCTTCCTCGTCGCCGTGGACACCGCCACCGGCCAGGCGGTGGACGGTCCGCGCCAGACGCATTCCGAACAGACCGGCTCCGACGCCTTCGTCTCCCGCACCCACTGGGCCTGGATCGAGCGCACCGACACCCACCGCGTCCAACTGGTGACAGCCGTCCGCGGCGTCGACGCCCCAGAGGTCACCACGGACCTCGGCCAGGCGTCGACCGGCGCCCCCATCGACGTCAACCTGGTGGGCAACTGGGTGACCACCGCCGAGTCCAACGGCCGCACCGCCACTGTCACCTCGGCTCTCTTTCCGGTGACCGCCCGCTCCCTGGCCGACCCCGGGACCACGGTCAAGCTCCTCGACCACGTCTCCAGCACCGCCACCGCCCCCAATGGTGACCTCTACGCGCGCGGCGGCACGGTCGCCCAGGGCGAGGGCATCTACCGCATCCACCCCGGCGACGACAGCGTGCCGGTCGCCACCCTGGTGGCCGACACCGACACCCCCACCGCGCTGGCCCTCACCTCCACCGACGTCCCGTCCACGGTCGACCTGGACAAGAACGGCGGCAAGGCCACCCTCCAGTGGCAGTTGTCCCGGGAGAACGCGTCCGGCAAGGTCACCCTGCGCCACGTCCGCACCGGCAAGACCGTGGAGTTCCCGTTCGAGAACCAGGACGGGGTCCGCCGCGAGTGGCAGGGCACCCTGGCCGACGGCGTCCTCGCGCCCAACGGCGACTACACCTGGCAGCTCGACGCCAAGCCGCTCAACGGCATCGGCCCGGACCTGAGGAAGACGGGCACCTTCAAGGTGACCCGCAGCGCGGGCCTGCACGATTACGACGACAACGGCGCCCCGGACCTGCTGTCCCGCGACGCCTCCGGCCGCCTGTGGCGCGACGAGGTCAGGAAGACCTCGTCCTCCACTGACTACTGGTCGCCGGAGAGCAAGCTCGTCGGCGCCGGGTGGAACGGCTACAACGAGATCGAGGCCGTCGGCAACGTCGCCGGTGCCCCCGCCCCCGACATGGTCGCGCGGGACGCCTCCGGCGTCCTCTGGCTGTACCTCGGCAAGGGCGACGGCACCTTCGCCGGCCGGACCAGGATCGGCTCCGGCTGGAACGCGTACAACAAGATCACCGGTGGCAGCGACCTCAACGGCGACGGATGGTCCGACCTGCTCGCCGGCGACACGTCCGGCGTCCTGTGGGCGTACCAGGGCACGGGCAACTGGTCCGCGCCCTTCCGGGGTCGTACGAAGGTCGGCGGGGGCTGGGGCGGGATGAACCAGATCACCGCCGTCGGCGACGTCGCCGGTACGCCGCGGGGCGACCTCCTCGCCCGGGACACCGCCGGCGTCCTGTGGCTCTACCCGGGTGCCACGGGCTCCTCGTTCGCCGCCCGGGTCAGGGTCGGCTCGGGCTGGGGCGCGTACACCCACCTCGTCGGCGTGGGCGACGTGGACCGCGACGGACGCAACGACCTGTTCGCCTACGGCAAGAGCGGCTCATTCGTCTACCGCGGCACGGGCGTCGCAGCGGCGCCGTTCGGCCCGCGCGAGTCCAGCTCCGTCTACCCGGCGACGCCGACTCCGCGCCACCCGATCGTCTGACACGTCCCGCCGCCCGGACCCGGATCCGAAGGGCGGCGGGGCGGACCCGGGTCCCGCGGGGGGGGGTGGCCGCCCCGGCGTGCGGACGGAGGCAGGCGTTTGTCGGTCTCGGCGACGCACCGCACGCCGAGGCGGGAGGCCCCGGAGCGACCGAGGTCCCGCTGGGCCTTGGTGAGATGTTTGACGGCCCATCTCCTGTGATCCGCCGGGCAGCAACCCGGCGGGGGTGAGGGCGGTATGCCGGTCGGCAGTGAGGGAGGGGTGCTCGTGCCGGCAGGTCAGCGAGCACTGAGGCGACCCATTGGGCCGGCACCCCACGTCACGCGGCGCGTCGACTGCGAGCGGGGCGCACCGAAGCCGGATCAGGCGCGCAGGGTGACGCCGAACCGGGTCCTCATCCGCCGCAGTTCCCACAGCGAAACAGCCGTTACCGACAGCGGCCCCCCCAGCACGGAGCAGAGCTGGACGACGGGCGGGCCCCCCGGCATGCCGTCGCCGACCAGGTTGAAACCCGCGAACACCCACACCAGCGCCAGGGTGAGGACGGGCGGCAGCATGGGGTGGACCTGGGCGCTGTTGAAGGCGCTTCGGGCCGAGTACAGCGACGCCAGGAAGAAGAAGGGGAGACCCCACACGATGACGAGGAGCGCGGCGACGGCCAGTGCGTATTCCCACCAGCTCTTCCCGTCACGGTCGTCGATCTGGGCCGTGAGTACGAGAATTCCGCCGATGACGCCCAACGTCAGCACGTACCAGCCGACCGCCTTGAGCGGAGCGCGCAGCCGGGAACGCAGAAGCGGTCGCAGGTGCGGGGGCGCGTAGGAGATGAATCCGAGGATGACCAGCGGCCCGGCGATGAGCAGGACGAACGGAGCGACGATGAGATTGGCGACGCCGCCCCAGGCCGCATCCTCCCAGCGGTTCCGGTCCACGTTGTAGGCGAGGACCAGGGCGATGGTGGCGGCAGCACCGAGCACGGTGCGGGCCAGCTGGACGCGGTCCACGACGCGGTCCATGATCCGGCCCTCACCCTCCTGCGCGAAGAGCCTGGCGGCGACGCGGTGGGCGGAGCGCAGGATCGCGGAGACCAGCCCGAAGGGTGAGACGTACGACAGGCAGCCGCGGGAACGCCGGACGGCGGGCCTCGAGGGCTGGGGACCGTAGGCGTACGAAGGCTGGTTGGGGTACGAGCCCGGATTCGGTGGCGGTGGACCGTACGGGCCGCCCTGCGGTGGTCCGTACGGAGCGCCCCAGTCGCCCGGGCCTCCCGGTTCGTTGCCGCCGGCTTGACCGGGACCGTGGCCCGGCCCCCATCCCCCCGTAGCCATGCCGCTCCCCGTTCATCTCGGCCACTTGTCGTGGGCGTCCCGTGATGTCAGGGCGCAGTGTAGTAATCGAGTCCTACTGACCCGCACGAGGGGCGAAGGGTATCCGATGCGCTGCACGCCGTCTCCCGACGTGTAGCGCCATGGCGGAGCGGATGAGCGCGCGTCGCGACCAGTGCGTTGGTCGCGGCGCGCGCGTGGCCATGCCCCCGTCGGCCGGGGGAGAAGGGCCGGGCTGTGCAGTGCCGGCCGGCTCGTCGACGGCGCCCCGGCGAGCGAGGGGGTCAGGTGGTGGAGCGGTCGCCTCGGCGTGCTGCGAGCGCGGCCTCGGTGCTGGGATGGGCGGGCAGGAAGGTGTCCATTCCGGTGACGCCGAGCATGCGGTTCAGCCGGTCGGGGATGGTCGCGAGGGTCAGGGAGCCACCGGCTTCCTTGGCGCAGCGCCAGATGCCGACGAGGGCTCCCAGCCCGGAGGAGTCGCAGAAGGTGACGCCCGACAGGTCGGCGACCAGGTCGGGGTGTCCGTCCGCGATGAGGTCCAGGGCGCGGGTTCGCACGGCGGGGGCGGTGGTGATGTCGAATTCGCCGGACAGCGCGATCACTGCCAGAGTGCCGTCGGTGTGCGGGACGTCGATGTGCAGGGCGTCGGTCATGGGCGTCGGTTCTCCTGCCCGACGGAGGCGTCGGTGTGTGCGGTCGGCGCGGCGGCGCTGTGAGCGGTGGTGGTGATGCCCGCAGGAGCGGCATCCGCGGTGGGAACAGAGAGAGCCAGCAGGGCCACGTCGTCCCGTTCGGTGTCGGGGAGCGTGTCCAGCAGCGCGACGGTGTCGTCGATCAGGACACCGGCACTGACCGGCGCCCGGCGCTGAGCGAGGAAAGCGGTCAGTCCGCTTTCGGCGAGCATGTCACCGTCGGCGGTACGTGCCTCGGTCAGACCGTCGGTGTACAGCAGGAGTCCTTCGCCGGGTGCCAGGTACAGGCTGAGTGAGGCGAAGGCGGCCTCGGCGAACGCGCCGACCAGCATCCCGCCCTTGGCCCGGACCGCCTCGACCTGCACGCCGCCGCCCTCGGCGGGGCTGAGGTGATAGGCGGGCGGGTGGCCGCCGGTCGCCAGCGTGACCGTGAAACCGCCCTCCCGGACGGGATCGAGCAGGCCGAAGACGGCGGTGCAGAAGCGGGTGCCGACCGCCGCGTCCAGAAGCAGCGCCGTGTTCAGGGCCTTCAGCGCGGCCGTCGGGTCCGCGTCGACGAGGGCCGCGGCCCGCAGCGTGTAGCGGGTCAGTGAGGTGACGGAGGCGGCTTCGGCACCCTTGCCGCACACATCGCCCAGGAAGAACGCCCACCGGCCCCCGCCCACGGGGAACACGTCGTAGAAGTCGCCGCCCACTTCCTGCGGGGAGGCGGTCTTGTAGTGGCAGGCCAGCTCCAGCCCCGGTACCGCGGGCAGCGCGGGAGGCACCAGAGTGCGCTGCAAGGTGGAGGCGAACGCGGCGATGGCCGCCTTGTCCCGCTCCGCGCGCTGTCGGGCCGCTTCCTCGGCCTGGCGCTTTTCCTGCTCGGCCTTGCGGCGCTCCTGCTCGACGCGCACGACGTGCAACGCCGACAGCCGCAGCTCCAGCTGGTCACGTACCACCGCCGCCAGGTCCGCCAGCGTGGCCGAATCGGCGTCGCTGATCTCCCGGGGGCGGGTGTCGAGGACGTTGACCGTACCCAGCCGGTGCCCGTCGGAGGTGATGATCGGAGCGGCGGCGTAGAACCGCACCCCCATCGGGCCGGCGACCAGCGGATTGGAGCAGGCGACCGGATCGAGCAGGGTGTCGGGGATGACGGTGGTGTCATCCGTGAGCACCGCCGAGGCGCACAGACCCGGATCACGGCCGATCTCGGCGACGCCTTCCAGCCCGTGCGTGGCCTTGAACCAGATGCGGTCCTCGTCCACGATCGTCACCGTAGCCACCGGCACCGCGAACAGGCGCGCGGCCAGCGCCGCGACTCGGTCGTAGGCTCCGTCCGGAGGGGTGTCGAGAATGTCGTAACGACGCACCGCCGCCAACCGTGCCGCCTCGGCCGACGACGCGGCCAGAGGTTCCTTCATTGCTATCGCGGGCGGGCTCGCTTGTTCCGGCATGTTCCTCGTCTCGCTCATCCCCCCAGGGCACCGACCAGATGGTCAACCCCCGCACTGTACCGAAAGGCCCCGGCGCCACCGATCCGCCGACGAGCTCGGTGGTGCGCACACCCGGCCTCGTGGAACGGCCGCGAGAGCACCGATCCACGCGTGTGCCCGGCCCTCCGGCCCGCCGCCCTCCGACAAAGCATCATCTCCGGCGGATCCTTCCGGACCGGCTGCCGTGCCAACAGCACCATGCCCTGGGGCGCGGTGGCGACGAGGATTGTCTCTGCACGTTTCCATGGATGGAGAACCCGACGAACGCTGGTAGAGACAGGGTGCCGGAACACGCGCCCACGGGCCCAGGACTTGCTCGCCGCGGCGGCTGTAGGGCACACGTCCGAAGTGAGTACCGCCGCCGTAGCGGGTGATCCTCCACCGCCGTGGCTGCCCGTCCACCTGTGCACAGAACGCGTCCGCCGGCCAGCCTCCAGGCTGCCCGGCAGATGGTTCGCTGTGAACAGGGGCGGCGGCGCCCGGTAGGCCGGGGCCGGTCCGTCAGCCCTTGGCGATGGCCGGGCCGAGGAAGCTCAACGGAGTTCGGGGTGCGGTTGATTCCGCTTCATCTCGATCTCGACGAAGGCCAGCGGCGAGGTGCCGGCGTTGACCACCTCATGTTCGCCGCCGGCCGGGCGAGCATAGGACTGCCCCGCGCGCAGCTGTGAGGAGCTGACGGTGCCGTCGGGGGCGATCACGTCGGTGAGGCCGTCTGTGACGGGGACGACGACGTAGTCGTGTTCGTGCACGTGGCGGCCTGTGCTCTGACCGGGTTCGAAGTCCCAGCGGGTGACCCGCACCCGCTCGTCCTCGTGCTGCACGCTAGCGCGGCCCGTGGTCGTCACGACCGATCTCCTTACCGTTGGTTGCCGCACCAGTGGCGCGGGAGGAGGTAAACATCCCCGTGTCAGCCTATATGTCGGGTTTCGCGGTGACCGGTGTCCGCGCTGCCGGTCAGCCCGTCTCGCGGTCGGGTGCGGCGCTCAGTAGGCGGTGGATGAGGACGCTCCAGCTGTCGGCCAGTGGGCGCCCTTCGGTCGAGGACAGGGGGCTGTCGGTCTCGGGCATGGCCAGGAACAGCAGGAGCGGGCCTTCGAGGGCGCCGGTCAGCTGGACGGCCAGGCTGTCCAGGTCGGGGAGATCGACCTCGGCCTGTCCCAGCAGGACGCGCAGGTGCACACGCGTGATCGACGCCGGGCCGGCGGGGACGGGCTGGTTCCGGTCGAGGGCGGCGCGGGCGACGCTGTGATGGTCCAGGAGGAAGGCGATCCTGGCCTGCCCGTAGGCAACCATGCGGTCGAGCGCCGGCGCACCCGGACCCAGCGGAGGCGGGCCGTAGAGCACCTGTTCCTGGAAGGCGCGGTCGTCGGCATCGAGCAGGGCGCGGAAGATGCCGGCGCGGGTGCCGAAGCGCCGGAAGACAGTGCCCTTGCCCAGACCGGCACGTTCGGCGAGAGCGTCCATCGTGACGCTGCAGGCACCCCCGTCGGCCACCATCTCCCGAACGGTCGCGAGGAGCAGCTCGCGGTTGCGCACGGCGTCGGCGCGTTCGGGGCGGGGCCGGCCCAGAGGGATGAGGGATCCGTTCACCTGCCCAACCTACCGCCCTCCATATTAAGCGGGGTATAGTCCGTTTATGGGGGCGGCGAGGTGTCCGCTCCGGGCCTTCCCGCCGACCGCCCTCTACGACTGCCCTTGAGGAGTTCCACCATGAACCTGTTCCGTCTGGACGCGAGCATCTTTCCGACCACTTCGGCCAGCACCGAACTGGCCTCCCTGGTCGAGGCCGAGTGGACTGCCGCGCACCCCGGTGCCACCGTGACGCGACGGCACATCGCCACGGACCCCCTCCCCTCCGAGGCCTGGGCCCTGGCGACCACGGCGGGCTTCACCCCCGAGGCGGACCGGAGCCCGGCCCAGCGCGACGCGGCGGCTCTCGCGGCCACGCTCGTGGAGGAGCTGCGCAGCGCGGACGCGGTCGTCCTCGCGGTGCCGTTCTACAACTTCGGTGTCTCCCAGCACTTCAAGGCCTGGGTCGACCTCGTCATCGCCGGAGCCGGCCCCACCGACCCGGTGCTCAAGGGCAAGCCCACCGCCCTGATCACCACCATCGGCGGCGGCTACGGCCCCGGCACGCCGCGCGAAGGATGGGACCACTCCACCTCGTACCTCGAGCGCATCATCCGCGACGTGTGGCAGGCCGACCTCACCCTGGTCAAGCGCGAGCTGACCCTGGCTGCCACCACACCGGCCATGGAGCAGCTGCGGGACCTCGCGGACCAGCACCACACCGCCGCCAAAGAGCAGGCGCGCGAGGCCGGACTCGCCCTGGCCGGCAACTGACGCGGCCCACCGGCTGCCGTGATCACGAGGGTCGACGGGGTTCTCGCGTCGCCGGGTGCGCGGTGTGGTCGTCGGGCTTGCCGCGTGCGGTGAGCAGGGGGCCGAGCGGCCGGCCGCGTTGACGCTCTTCGCCGACCCCGGCGAGACGACCAGGCCTTGGGTGGCGCGTCCTTCGCCCCGTTCAGGACCGTTCGCGTGTCCCGGGGCCATCAGCAGGCGGATCTGCCGCGCGGTGGCGACCTTCACCACCCCCGGCGCGGCCAGGACCACTGTCCTGGGCCTCTCCGTCGAACCGAACGGATACGCCGCCAGGCCTCGCCACGACCCTTGCCTCGACCATCCACGGCTCCAGGCGCATCCGAGTCTTCAGCGGCAACCCCGACACCGCACTGCTCACCGAACTCACCCGCTACGCCGAAAACGGCGACAGGGTCCGGCGGTTGTCACACGCCGCTCCCTGCCGCCCGGCGGCTCCCGGGGCCGGCGCCGGGGCGGCGGCCCGACCGGCACGTGACGCCGACGTCACCCATCCACGCGTTCAGCAGGCCTCCGCGGCCGTGTGGGAGACCGGCTTGGCTTGCACCACCCGAGTCCGGTGCGCCAGGCGGCGGGCGGCGTGCACACTGCGACGCGCCAGGCAGAGTTCGCCCGCCGAGACGTGGCAGGTCGGACAGGGCTCGGCGAAAGCGCCGTGCCAGAAGCGGCGGTGCGTTTCGTAGGCGGCGTCCAGCATCGCGTCGAGCGCCGAAGGCGGGACGGCGACAGACGCACGGGCGGCTGCGGGCGCCGCCGGGCGGGGGAGGGGCGGGACCGGGGCGGGGATCATGGCGGGCATCTCCTCGTGCGGCGGGCGTGCGGGGCCGTAGGTCCCCTCGCACTCCCTGGGCCGAAAGGGCGGCAGTTCTCCCCGCCTACCCACGTTGGCGCAGCTCAGACGCGACGGGCTCATGTGCCGTGGCCCGCGGTCAGCACCGCCGTCCTGGAAATGGCTCAGTGTCCACCACGCGACGAGCGGCATCGCTCGCCCGTACAGCCTCACCCTCAGGGGATGGACCAGGCCCGGGTCCTGGGACACGGCGGTATACGGGCGGTCGCCCAGGCTGCCGATGTCAGCGAGGCCACAGTCCGCAAGGGAGGGGACGAGCGATCAGTCAGGTCGGGCGGCCGCCGGGCCCCTTGGAAGAGGTGCGTCCGACGATCACGGCGTCCTGGGCGGAGCCGGTGTCACTCGGCCACCGCGAGCACTCCGTCCGGTTCGGGCTGCGGTACACCGGGATCCACCCGGCGTTCGTGCTGATGACCGCCGTGCATGGCCGAACGTTTTCGATAACTGACCGGTTCTTCGCATGGGTGACGCGCATCACGCCCTGCCCTCTCGCCGCCTTGATCGTTTTGCCCGCCAACCGACCAATTGGCGATCTTGTGGGTCTCATTAACGTCCTCTGCGGTGCATCCGAACGGGTGCGCCACGACATCGTTGTAAGGGGGAGGACAGTGAGAAAGCCCATGTTCCGGCGTCTACCGGCCTGGCACCGTAGAGGGGGGACGCGGCAGCCGGGTCTGCGTTCGATCGCGACCGGTCTCGCCGTCGTCATGTCGGTATCCGTCGTGTTCGGGACGGAAGCCGCGATCGCCGCGCCGTTGAACCCGGTGACGGACGACAAGCCCCGGGTGGCCGGAGGGCCCGCGTCCGCCGCCGACATACCGTCGGCCCGGGTGGCCGCACGGCTGTACGGCAAGCGGGTCGAGGCGCTGTCGGAGCGCACCGGGACCTCGACGACCTGGGCCGACAAGGACGGCAGTCTCACCACCGAGATGGCCGCCGGACCCGTTCGCTTCCGCGACAGGATCACCGGTGCCTGGCGTGACGTGGACATCGACCTGGTGCGGAACACGGACGGCAGCGTCCAGTCCAAGGCTCACCCCACGGGACTGGAACTCGGCGCACCGGGCGGCGAGAAGCTGACGGCCCTCGCGCAGAACGGCACCGCGCCCGCCCGTGACCTCGTCACCCTCGGCGAGGGTGACGAGCAGATCACCCTCCAGTGGAGAGGTGGCCTGTCGCAGCCGAAGCTGGACGGCACCCGCGCCACGTACGAGAACGCCGTGCCCGACGGAGACGTCGTCGTCGAGGCGACCCGCACCGGCTTCGAGCAGTTCGTGGTCGTCAAACAGAAGCCCACCACCGACGGCTTCTCCTACACGCTGCCGCTGAAGACCAAGGGCCTGAAGGTTCAGCAGCAGGCCGACGGCAGTGTGCTGTTCACGGACAGGAAGTCGAAGAAGACCGCGACGATGCCGGCCCCGGTGATGTGGGACTCCACCGTGGACAAGGTCTCCGGTGAGCACAC
This sequence comes from Streptomyces sp. NPDC058671, assembly GCF_042716475.1. Classification (NCBI taxonomy): domain Bacteria; kingdom Bacillati; phylum Actinomycetota; class Actinomycetes; order Kitasatosporales; family Streptomycetaceae; genus Streptomyces; species Streptomyces sp. NPDC058671. The sequence continues at coordinate 203,436 of NZ_JBHXSA010000011.1, forward strand.
CCACCGTTCCAAGGTCGCGATGAAGGTCGTCAAGACCAAGGGGGGCGTCGACCTGGTCATCACTCCGGACGCGGCCTTCCTCGCGGACCCGGCCACCGCATACCCCGTGACCGTGGACCCGTCCACGTCGTCGCTGGGCAACCTGTTCGACACCTACGTCCAGCAGGGCGAGACCGTCGACTGGTCCAACGACGTCGAACTCGATCTCGGCAACCCGGGGACGAAGAACGGCGACGGCACCTGGCGCACGGCCCGTTCCTTCATCACGTGGAACACCGCGCCGGTCTCCGACGCGATGGTCTCCAGCGCCACCCTGAGCCTGTGGAACTTCCACTCCGGCAACACCGACTGCACCGCACAGCCCTGGGAGGTGTGGACGGCGAACACCGCCTCCACCGCCTCGCGCTGGACCAACCAGCCCGCCATGGTCACCAAGTTGGCCACCTCCACCCAGACCAAGGGAAGCCCGAGCTGCTCGGCGCAGCCCGACGGGTGGATCAACGCCGACGTCACCGACCTGGTCCAGCAGTGGGCGAACAACAAGTGGGACCGCGCCGGCATGGGCCTGAAGGCCACCGACGAGAACGACACCAAGGAGTGGAAGCGGGTCAACTCCGCCAACGCCGCCTCCAACGTCCCCAAGCTGACGGTCACCTACAACTACCGGCCGCGCACGGGCACGAAGCAGGAGGCGGGCCCGCCGTACTTCTCCTACGGCGGCGCCTACGTCGTCAACACCCTCACCCCGACGCTGCGCGACACGTTCGTCGACACCAACGGCGACAAGGTCAACGGCACCTTCCAGATCTTCGACAACGCCACCAACACCCAGGTCGGCAATGTCATCGTCTCCCCCTGGGTGAACTCCGGCCAGGTCGCCTCCGTGACCGTCCCGGCCGGTGTGCTCACCCATGGCAAGACGTACAAGTTCCGCACCTCCCCGTACGACGGAGCCCACTACAACCTGGGCTGGTCGGCGTGGAAGACCTTCACGGTCGACACCGCCGCACCGTCCGCCCCCACCGGCATCACCTCGACGGACTACCCGACCACCACGTGGGTCAAGGGCGCAGGGCAGGCCGGAACCTTCACCGTCACCCCGAACGGCACCGACCACAACTGGCTGGAGTGGTCCCTCGACGGCGTGACCTGGACCAAGGTCGCCACCGCCGGCTCCACCGCCGCCAAGGCCATCGGCGTCACCCCGCCGAAGAACGGCACCCACACCCTCCAGGTGCGGCAGGTCGACAGGGCCGACAACAAGTCCGAGGCCGCGAACTACACCTTCCACGCCGGCCCGGGCGGCTTCCTCCAGCCGGCCGAGGGCGAGCGCACCGCGCGCCGGCTGCCGCTGGCTGTCGAGGTCGACGGCGCCAAGTACGACAAGGTGTCGTTCTCGTGGCGCCGCTCCGCCGCCGACCCGTGGACCGCGATCCCCGCCGGTGACGTCACCTCCGGCGGCACCGCGCTGACCGCCTGGCCGGTCGCCCTCGCCGGCGGCAAGAACAGCCCGCTGGTGTGGAACACCACCACCACGGTCAACCCGGACGGCACCGTCCAGATCAAGGCCGACTTCACCGGCCCCGGCTCCGCCTCCGGCAGCACCGAGCCGCTGACCGTCGTGGTGGATCGCAACGCCTCCGGTGCGGCCTCCCAAGAGGTCGGTCCGGGCTCGCTGAACCTGCTCAACGGCGACTACACCCTGTCCGAGAAGGACGCCTCGTTCTTCGGCGTGGAGATCAGCCGTACGGCGTCCTCCCGCCGACCCGAAGCGGGTGCGAACCAGACCGGCCAGGCCGCGATCTTCGGCAAGGAATGGGTCGCCGGCACGTTCGCGGAGGAGAGCGAGTCCGAGTACTCCTACCTGCGCCGGACCTCCGACACCGCGGTGGACGTGGTGACGGAGGACGGCGAGGCCCTGCACTTCACCGCCAACGCGGCGAAGACCGGCTGGGTCTCCGAGCCCGGCGGCGAGGACCTCACCCTCACCGGCAGCGTCACCGGCAGCTTCACGCTGTCCGACACCGACGGTTCGGTGACGACCTTCACCAAGCCGGACGCCGCCGCCACCACCTGGCAGGTGTCCAGCAGCCTGGTCGACGGTCTCAACAACTCCACCACGACCGTGGTCTCCGAGACCGTCACCGTCGGCACCCAGAAGTTCGCCCGGCCCAAGCGGATCATCGCGCCCACCTCCGCGGTCACGCCCGCCACGTGCACGGCCACGCCGTCCACCAAGGGCTGCCGCTCACTGGAGTTCGTGTACGCGACGACCACCACCGCCACCGGTACGTCCACCGACGCCGAGTTCGGTGACTTCGCGGGCCAGGTCAACGAGATCCGGCTGTGGGCCACCGCCCCCGGCGCGGCCTCGGCGACCGCCACCCCCGTCGCCAGGTACCGCTACGACAACACCGGCAAGCTGCGCCAGACCTGGGACCCCCGGCTCGGGCAGCAGACCGAGACCCAGTACGCCTACTCCGGCGGCCGGGTCGTGTGGATGGAGCATGCCGGACGCCTGCCGTACAGCTTCACGTACGGCAACGCGGGCGGCTCGGTCGGCGGCGAGGGCATGCTGCTGAAGGTCGGCCGCTCCGGCCTCAAGCAGGGCACCGCCGACGTCGCCGAGGGCACCGCGACGACCTCGGTCGTCTACGACGTGCCGCTGACCGGGACCACAGCCCCTTACGGGATGGGCGCCGCCGAGGTGAAGACCTGGGGCCAGCTGGACGCGCCGACGGACGCCACGGCGGTCTTCCCCGCCGACTCCGTGCCGACCGCCCACACCGGCTCCTCGCTCACCGCAGCCGCCTACAAGCGCGCCACGGTGCACTACCTCGGGGCCTCCGGGCGTGAGGTCAACACCGCCACACCCGGCGGTCACCTCACCACCACCGAGCACGACCGGTTCGGCAACACCGTCCGCGAGCTGAGCGCGGCCAACCGTGCACTCGCCCTCGACACCACCGCCGTCGGCCGGCAGGCCCTGGCGGACCTCGGCATCGGCTCTCTCTCCTCCGCGGAGCGCGCGCACCTGCTGTCGACCACCTCCCTCTACGACGCCACCGGCGTGCGCAAGATGGAGGAGTTCGGCCCGATGCATCGCATCGACCTCACCCAGGACCTCAAGGACGGCACCACCGTCCTGGTGGCCGCGGGCACCTCGGTGCCGGCCCGTTCCTGGACCGTCAACGAGTACGACGAGGGCCGTCCGACCGACGGCACCGCCAAGGTCAAGGACCAGGTGACCCTGAGCATCACCGGTGCCCGGGTCCGTGACTACTACTCGGTCATGGGTGAGAAGCGTGTCAACGAGACCCAGTACGACTGGGTGAAGGGCCTGCCCACGCTGACCATCCAGGACCCGGGCGGCATCAACCTGGTCACCGGCATGGTGTACGACGCGCAGGGCCGCCTGACGGACATCACCCAGCCCGGCGGCACCGGCTCCGACCCGGCCACCCGGGTCACCGCCTACTGGACCGCTACCGGCACCGGCTCCTGCGCCGGCCGCCCGGAGTGGGCCGACCTCGTCTGCTGGACCGGCCCCGGCGGCACCGCCACCGGCAGCACTCAGCCCGCCGAGATCTCCGACACCAGCACCGAGTACGGCCTCTTCGGCCAGGTGACCAGGACCACGGACACCGCCAACGGCGCCACCCGCACCACGGTCACCGACCACGACGCCGCGGGCCGCCCCACCACGGTCACCATCACCGGCAGCAGCGGCCTCGGCACCGCCGTGCCCGCGGCCACGACCACGTACGATCCGGTCACCGGCCAGGAGACGAAGACCACCTCGACCACCGGCGGCACGATCACCAAGGCCTACGACAAGCTCGGCCGCCTGATCTCGTACACCGACGCCGACGGCGGCACCACCCGGACCGAGTACGACCTGCTCGACCGTCCGGTCAAGGTCACCGACACCGCGCCGTCGACGGTCACCTACACCTACGACCACACCACCGAACCGCGCGGTCTGGCCACCTCGGTGACCGACTCGGTCGCGGGCGCCTTCGGAGCGGTCTACGACGCCGACGGCTCCGTCACCAAGGAGACCCTGCCCGGCGGCTACACCGTCACTCAGACCGAGGACACCACCGGTGCCGCGGTCAACCGCACCTACACCCGCAACAGTGACGGCGCCGTGGTCTACAGCGACTCGGTCACCGAGAACGCGCACGGTCAGAACACCGCCCACACCGGCTGGTCGGACCAGAAGTTCGGCTACGACGCGGTGGGCCGGCTCACCTCGGTCCTCGACACCTCGGAGACCGTCTGCACCCGGCGCGCCTACACCTTCGACAAGCGCGCGAACCGCACCTCGCTGACCACCGCGACCGGCACGCCCGGCGCGGACTGCCCGGCCACCGGGGGCACCACCACCACCCACACCTACGACACCGCCGACCGTCTCGTCGACGCCGGCTACACGTACGACGCGTTCGGCCGCACCACGGCGCTGCCCGGCAGCACCGTCGCGTACCACGCCAACGACCTCGTCCAGCAGATCACCGCGGGTACGGAGCGCCAGACCTGGACGCTCGACTCCGAACAGCGGTTCCGCTCCTGGAAGGTCGAGACCGGCAGCGGCACCGCCTGGACGCCGACCGAGTCCAAGCTGAACCACTACGACGGCGAGGGGGACAACCCGCGCTGGATCGTCGAGGACACCACCACCGGTGCGATCAGCCGCAACGTCGAGTCCGCGTCCGGTGACCTCGCCGCGACCACGGCAGCCGGCGGCGACGTCGTCCTCCAGATCGGTACGCTCCACGGCGACATCGCCATGCAGCTGCCCCTGGACACGAGCCAGGCGCCCGTGGTGCTCGACACCGACGAGTACGGCAAACCGCGCCAGGGCCGGGCGACCGCCCGCTACAACTGGCTCGGCGCCAAGCAGCGGTCCGCCGAGACGGTGTCCGGCGTCACCCTCATGGGTGTCCGCCTCTACAACCCCGTCACCGGCCGGTTCCTCTCCATGGACCCGGTCTACGGCGGGAGCGCCAACGCGTACGAGTACGCCTACGCGGACCCGAGGAACAAGTTCGACCTCGACGGCCGCTGGGTGTGGGTCGCCGTCCGCGGCGCCATCGCCTGCTGGAAGCACTGCAAGAAGATCTGGCGCGGCGGCAAGAAGCTGTGGCGCGGAGCGAAGAGCGTCTGGCGCAACAGCAAGATCCGCTGCGGCCGCTTCCCCAACACGGGCGGTGGCGGGTGCGACTTCAGCTGGAAGGGCCAGCGGAAATTCGGCGTCCACTACCACCGGCACAACTGGTCCGGCGGCAGTTGGTGGAAGAGGTGGCACTATCACCGGCGTCCCGGTATCGGCCGACACCGGCCGTGGCAGCCGTACAACGACGGCCGGCCCTGGTGGAAGCGTTTCTGACCGCCGAGGTCCGACCCCTGTCGGATGAGCTCGGATGAACCGTAGGGCGGGCCGCCGGGGCCCCGGCGGGCCGGCCCCCCGTTTTACGCCCCCACGGAAGAAGGTAAAGAGGTGCATGTGCCCCCGGCCCACCGTAACGCGGCAAAGGAAGGGCCGCC